>NZ_DJSX01000019.1:0-60347 GCF_002439135.1 Pseudomonas sp. UBA6323
TCCCAGCATCCGAGCGACCAGCAACAAGCTGCCGGCTTGCACAACAAAGCGTAGTCCCAAGACAAAACTGGTACGGATAGTCGCGAGAGCAATCGGTCCTTTCAGCATATTCAATCGCCTATCACGCAGAGCCGCCCGCTCTGGGCACCCTTGAACTCGGCCAGCCCTTTTTCTCGCAACAATTTAAGCCAACATTCGATAGATCTTTGAGTGATGAGTGGGCGCTGAGTCGTTATAGTGTTGATATTAGCCGGATGATTCTCCAGGATAAACTCCAGAAGCTCTTTTAATCCGACATCGGCGAAGACATATAATATTTTCAAGTAGCAATCGCGCCAAAGCTCCTTGAACTCCACCCCCTGGCTCTCGGCCTGCATGGCCCGGCTCAATCCCTGCCCTTGTACATCAACGCTGTGATTTGCTCCGAGATAAGCCCCATTAGAAACACCATCGCTGCCCCGCTATACAACAGCGCACTCATATTGGTGAAGCGGCCGAAGCTATACAAAGTATAACCATACCAGCCCGAGGCCAGTAGAAACATGACTAATGCTACAGGAGCGAAGATTTTCACAGGTGAAAACAGTGTGCCAATTTTGAAGATAATCAACAGAAAACGAGCACCGTCACGCAGCAGGCGGATATGGCTTTTGCCGATACGGCGGGCGGCATGAATCGGCACATAAGCCACCGAATAGCCCGCGCGAAAAAAAGCCATGGTACTGGTAGTGGGGTAGGAGAAACCATTGGGTAACAAATAGAGGAATTCGCGCAACTTATCGGCGCGCACGGCGCGAAACCCCGAAGTCAAATCCTCAACCCGATGGCCTGTCATCCAGCTCGCTAGGCGGTTGTACAAGCCGTTGGCTAGTCCGCGCCCCATGCTGGCCTGAGAACCTTTTTGCCGCGCCCCCACCACCATGTCATGCCCCTGCTCAATCAACTTCACCAAGCGGGGTATATCCGCCGGGTCATGCTGGCCATCGGCATCCATAAACACGAGTATCTCGCCACTGGCCGCACGCGCACCAGTTTTGATAGCCGCACCATTACCCTTGCTGTAAGGGTGATGAACAACCTTGGCACCTACGTCCTCGGCAACCGCAGCTGTATTGTCGGTAGAACCATCGTTAACCACTAACACTTCGGCATCTGGATAGCACTGGCGAATACCGGCAACTGTTGCGGCAATGGCGGCGGATTCGTTTTTGGCAGGGAGTATGATGGAAACAACAGATTGCAAACTATCTGTCATTCCAGCCTCTCCTTTTCAACTCCAATTTGGACTTGCTGCACCTTACTCATGACATCTTCCCGCATTGCATCTAAAATCTGCCTGGTCATTATTCCTCCATCCGATTTTATAGCAGCATAACGCCGATCAATTGCATCTAGTGCTCGCTGATGCTGGCCAGAAGCAAGAGCGGCATATACCTGATACTCCAAGACAGGAAGCGCAACAGGAGACGCGTCTTCAGCCTTGGCAAGGTATTCATCACGCACCTTGTTATCTCCCTTATCTTCCGCAATAGCGCCCATCAGGAAATAGAGGCGCGTACTGATGTGATCGATCTGAAATAGTCGACTACCTGACAACGCCTCAACCAAATCTAAAAGGTCTTCGTTTGATAAAGAACCGCATTCCCCCTGTTGAATCAACTCTCTTATATTAAACAAACCATCAACGACAGCCCGCGGCTCTTTGGCTGTCAAGGCAAAATGTCTTGCCTCCTGAAGGCGGGCCTCTGCCTCGTCATACTTCTGTAGCTTGCAAGCATATGAAACGCTTTGCAAGCGCGCACTGACGCACCCAGAACAGCTCTTTATAGTTCTATCCAGCAAAGACAATACGTGTTCATAACGTTGCCTGGAAATGAATCGAACATTCAACTCTGCCGCCTGCTCGGATGTAGAAGACAACTCCAGAAGGACGGCATGAGTAACAGCCCTAGACGAGGCCGGTCGTTCAGAGGCCCATAGCTCTGCGGCTTTACGCGGCTCCCCCCAAACAGATACAACCGACCACAACACAAGCAACTGCAGGCAACAAAATGCCGCAAACACCAGTATTGCAGCCCCACGGTAACGGTCAGGAACATTCTGAACCCCAACCGCTAACGCAAGACAGAAGCCGTAAACAGGCAAATAATTGCGGTGCTCAAAATACAGCTCAAGCATGATACTGGTTGACTCAAGCAGATGCCCAAAAGCAAACCATAAAACAGCAAAAAACACCCATTTTGTACGACCTGCCAAAAATAGCCATACAGCCACTCCTAGTACTGCCAACCAAGCCAGAGCAGCCACACTAGAAGAAAAGCCACTTAGCGTATGCGCATAGTCATCATGAAATGGACCAAAAAGAGAGGGCAGTGGCGCAACAAAGGCACGCATGTACTCCCACAGAATGACGACCTGAACCTGCAGTCGCTCCCAAACACTATACCCCCGCACTTCAGATATAACAAAGTAGTCATGAAAAACAGGCGAAAGATATACAAGGACGATTATCAGCGCCATTACCAAAATGGAGAGCCGAACCTTATCGAGCCAGTGCGGTGTCGCTTGACCTCCCCTTCCGCGCAGGGACAACTCGATCACCAAAGCATAAAGCGGAGTCAACAGGCCATTCTCCTTGGTAAACATAGCAAGCAATGTGCCCAATCCCAATATCGTCATTTGCACAAAAAAGGCGCATATGGGCGTTCGCACATAGAGTCGGTAAGACCACGTATATCCCACTAGACCAATCAGACTGAACATGGCCGCCAACCCAGTCATTCGCTGTATGGCAATCAGCGTCGTGGAAGCCAAGAGTGGCAGACAGGCCCATAAGAACGCAGAGAGAAAAGCTATTCTAAAAGCCTTATGACATGTGGTGGTAGCAGACAGAGCGCGAACACAAAGATAGCCAAGAGCGCCAATTAGCACTGCGTTAACCAAGTGAATGAAAATATTCACCAACAGGATTTCAGCACTATTACTTGGCCAACCTTGAGCCTGGGGAACAAATGAGGCAAGCGCGATAGGCCTACCCAGCGGCCCGGAAATTCCGTTGAAGATAAAGCTCTTGACACTGCTCCAATCAGAGATGCCCGCCAAGCCCTCAAGATTACCGTAGTCATCATAAAAAAGAGCGCCTCCCACACCCTGCCTATACACCAAAAAAAGAGCGGCCAAGGCCAGCAACACTAGCAGGCAGCGAAACCACGTACTTTTAATTGTCATGCACCATCACACCCAAATCCCTTATACAAAAAAGCCCCGCATAGCGGGGCTTTTCCTAACTTTCAAATTAGCCGCGGCAAGAACCCGGCAGCCAGCCGTTTTTGGCACTGCCGCTAGTGGAACCCTTGCACTTCCACTCAGTGATATGGTAAGAACCCTGAAAGATCGGAGAAAGAGTGATAGTTACACCAGCAATCTCAGCTTGACTCTCAACTGTTACAACGCCGCTAGTATCGGCGACATCTAAGTTAGTGGCGTATTTGGTTGCAATGAACCCTTCGCCACACTGACTCAGGTTGCTGTCACGACCAGCGGACTGTACGGTCTCAGTTACACAAGTACGTGCAGAGCTGGCAGCCAAGGCAACTTCCGAAACCTTGGCACGAGCAGTGTAATCCTGATAAGCCGGCAGGGCGACGGCAGCAAGGATGCCGATGATCGCAACCACGATCATCAGTTCGATCAGGGTAAAACCCTTTTGCATTTGAGCTTTCATGTTTTCTCTCCTAAGGATGGACAGGTATCAAGACCTGCCTTTACTAATGCAGGCTGCGTGCCAACCATGGCCGGCACATGATTTTTGCGCATGAGGTACTATGAAAAACTCCGCATCGTCACTCCCGCGCAAGCGGAGGTCTAGCTACGGCGGGGGCTAGGGGATGATCCATCCCTGGTCAGCGCAGCGAGCAATGGCGGTTATTTCAGACCACCCACAAGCCCTTCGACTCATTCAGGCCAAAACCTGGCCAGGCACAAACTGCCTTTTTTTGTCACCCCAAATAGTCAAGTTTGGCAGGCCATCTGCGACTACGTTATAAGACGTACATTGTTTGTGGAGCGCATGATGAACGAGAGCATTGCCCTTTCCGGCTTGGCGAGACAGCTGGCAGAAACAGGCCTGATGGATGAGAAGGCTGCCCGCGAGGCCCAGCAGCAAGCCCAGCGCAATAAATTACCACTAGTAACGTATTTAGTGCAGAACAAACTGGTTAAAAGCCGGGCGCTGGCCGAATTAGCTGCCGAGCAATTCGGCGTGGCTTTTTTTGACCTCAACACCATCGATCGAGAAGGCCAACCCAGAGAATTGGTCAGCGAGAAACTGGTACGCCAGCATCGCGTGCTGCCGCTATGGCGTCGCGGCAACAAGCTGTTCGTCGGCCTTTCCGACCCGTCCAACCATCAGGCTGTCACCGATGTGCAGTTCAGCACCGGCCTGACCACAGAAGCCATCCTGGTCGAGGACGATAAACTTGGCGATGCCATCGACAAGTTCTTCGACTCGGCCAATAGCGGCATGGAAGATCTGGCCGATGTCGACCTCAATGGTCTGGATGTCGAAGCGGTAGACGATGACAAGCAGGTAAATGATGGCAATGCCGATGCCGACGATGCGCCGGTAGTACGCTTCGTCAACAAGATGCTGCTGGACGCTATCAAGGGAGGCTCATCGGACCTGCATTTCGAACCTTACGAGAAAGCCTATCGGGTACGCTTTCGTACCGACGGCTTACTGCATGAGGTGGCTCGCCCGCCGATCCAATTGGCTCCGAGAATTTCCGCCCGCCTCAAGGTCATGGCTGCACTGGATATTTCCGAGCGGCGCAAGCCACAGGATGGCCGGATCAAGATGAAGATATCCAAGACCAAGGCCATCGATTTTCGCGTCAACACCCTACCCACCTTATGGGGCGAGAAGATCGTGATGCGGATTCTCGACCCTACTAGCGCGCAAATGGGCATCGATGCACTGGGTTATGAGGAAGAGCAGAAAGAACTGTACATGTCTGCCCTAAAACAACCCCAGGGCATGATTCTGGTCACCGGCCCCACCGGCTCGGGTAAGACCGTATCGCTCTACACCGGCCTTAATATCCTCAATACGCCTGATGTGAATATCTCCACTGCCGAAGACCCGGTAGAGATCAACTTGGAGGGGATCAACCAGGTCAACGTCAACCCCAGACAGGGCATGGACTTTACCCAAGCGCTACGCGCCTTCCTGCGCCAGGACCCGGACATCATCATGGTGGGTGAGATTCGTGACCTGGATACCGCCTCCATCGCTGTCAAGGCCGCCCAGACAGGCCATATGGTGATGTCCACCCTGCACACCAATAGCGCTGCGGAAACCCTAACGCGCTTGCGCAATATGGGCGTGCCTTCCTTCAACATAGCCACCTCGGTCAACCTGATCATTGCCCAGCGCCTGGCGCGCAAGCTGTGCAACACATGTAAGAAAGAAGTGGCGGTACCACGCGAGACTCTCTTGGCGGAGGGCTTCCCCGAAGACAAGATCGGCACCTTCAAGATTTACGGCCCGGTCGGCTGCGACAATTGCAAGGGCGGGTACAAGGGCCGTGTCGGTATTTATGAAGTGGTTAAAAACACGCCCAACCTGCAGCGGATTATCATGGAGGAAGGCAACTCCATCGACATTGCCACACAGATGCGCAAAGACGGCTTTAATGACTTACGCACCTCCGCTTTGCTCAAGGCCATGCAAGGGGTTACCAGCCTTGAGGAAGTCAACCGCGTAACCAAGGATTAACCATGGCGGAAAGAGCTCTAAAAACCAGTGTATTCACCTGGGAAGGCAAGAACAAAAGCGGCGCCGTCGTAAAAGGAGAGATCAGCGGGCAGAACCCGTCACTGGTCAAGGCACAGCTGCGTAAGCAGGGCATCAACCCGACCAAGGTGCGCAAGAAGTCAGGGCTTTCGCTGGGCGGAACAGGGAAAAAAATCAAGCCCATGGACATCGCCCTGTTCACCCGACAGATGGCGACCATGATGAAAGCGGGTGTACCGCTGCTGCAGTCGTTCGACATCATCTCCGAGGGCTTCGACAACCCCAATATGCGCAAACTGGTCGATGAGGTGAAGCAAGAGGTAGCCGCTGGCAACAGCTTTGCAGCCTCCCTGCGCAAGAAGCCGCAGTATTTCGATGAACTGTACTGCAACCTGGTGGAGTCCGGCGAACAGGCCGGTGCTCTGGAAAACCTGCTGGACCGTATCGCCACTTACAAGGAAAAGACCGAGGCGCTCAAAGCCAAGATCAAAAAAGCGATGAACTACCCTATCGCCGTAGTGGTGGTGGCCATCATTGTCTCGGCCATTTTGTTGATCAAGGTGGTACCGCAATTTCAGGATGTCTTCGCTAACTTCGGTGCGGAACTGCCGGCCTTCACTCTGATGGTGATAGGAATTTCTGAAGTCCTGCAAGAATGGTGGTTCGTCGTCCTGATCGCTATCTTCGGCGCAGCCTTTGCTTTCAAGGAAGCCATGAAACGCTCGCAAAAGCTTCGTGACTCCGTTGACCGAGGCGTTCTCAAGCTCCCTATTGTCGGCGACATCCTCTATAAATCCGCCGTTGCTCGCTTTGCACGAACACTTTCCACTACTTTTGCCGCAGGCGTACCTCTGGTGGACGCACTCGACTCGGTAGCGGGCGCAACCGGTAACGTAGTGTTCAAGAACGCAACGAACAAGATCAAAGCAGATGTATCTACCGGCATGCAGCTTAACTTCTCCATGCGCACCACTGGAACCTTTCCCGCCATGGCCGTGCAGATGACCGCCATCGGAGAGGAGTCGGGGGCTCTGGATGAAATGCTGGACAAGGTGGCCACCTTCTATGAACAGGAAGTGGACAACATGGTCGATGGTTTAACAGCCCTCATGGAGCCGATGATCATGGCGGTGCTGGGCGTGCTGGTCGGCGGCCTGATCATTGCTATGTACCTACCCATCTTCCAGCTGGGTGCAGTGGTCTAAATGCTCTTGATCGACTTTCTGGTCAGTCATGCGCTGGCCTTTGTTTTGTGTGCTTTGTTGCTGGGTTTGCTGATCGGTAGCTTCCTTAACGTAGTGATCTATCGCCTGCCGCTGATGCTGCAACGCGAGTGGCAGAGTCAGGCGCGCGAGGTGCTGGAATTGCCGCCGGCACCAAACGCTCAGACCTTCAACCTAATCCTGCCCAACTCCTGCTGCCCACAATGCGGCCATGAGATTCGTCCCTGGGAGAACATCCCGGTGATCAGCTACCTGTTCCTGCGCGGCAAGTGCTCGAACTGCAAAACGCCAATCAACAAGCGCTACCCCATTGTCGAATTGGCCTGTGGCGTGCTTTCCGGCTATGTCGCTTGGCATTTCGGTTTTACTTGGCAGGCCGGGGCCATGCTGGTGCTGGCCTGGGGGCTGCTGGCTATGAGCCTGATCGATGCCGATCACCAGATTCTGCCGGACGTGCTGGTGCTGCCACTGTTGTGGCTAGGGCTGATCGTCAATTACTTCGGACTGTTCACCACCCTGGAGGATGCGCTGTGGGGCGCGATTGCCGGTTACCTGAGCCTATGGTCGGTGTACTGGCTGTTCAAGTTGATTACCGGAAAGGAAGGCATGGGTTACGGCGACTTCAAGCTGCTGGCCATGCTCGGTGCTTGGGGTGGCTGGCAGATTTTGCCGCTGACCATTTTGCTGTCGTCGCTGGTCGGGGCAGTGCTGGGCGTGATTCTGCTGCGTATGCGCGGCAGCGACTCCGGCACACCAATTCCCTTCGGGCCTTATCTGGCCATTGCCGGGTGGATCGCGCTGCTTTGGGGCGATGTGATTACCGGGAGTTATCTGAAGTTCGCCGGGTTCTGACGACCCGTGTCGCGCCGCCTCGTGCGGGTTCGCGGCGGGGCGCCGCTCCTACGGTCCGTAGCCCGGATGAAATCCGGGGCTGACGCTATATGTTCCCGGATTGCATCCGGGCTACCGCCTGAGGTTCGCTGGTTTCGATCCGCGGTCGCGTATTTGTAGGAGCCCCCGCCTCGGGGCGAAGTTTTTGAATTTAGCGCTGCCCCTCAGAATCATTCGCCGAGGGGCGCGGCTCCTACATGAGCTCGAGGCGCACACGCTGTTCGCATCATCAAGCAATCCCCCCTACAATCTCGGCCTTGAGAGATAGCAAGGCTGCATTGGCGTTATGAAACCCTGGATACTCGGCCTGGCCGGCGGCATTGGCAGCGGCAAGAGCGCGGTGGCGCAAGGCTTTATGGAGCGCGGCGTGCATGTGGTCGATGCTGACCACGCGGCGCGCTGGGTAGTCGAGCCGGGCCGACCGGCACTGGCGAAGATCGCCGAGCACTTCGGTGACAGCGTGCTGCAGACCTCCGGCGAGCTGGACCGCACCGCGCTACGTAAGCTGATATTTGCCGACCCCGAGCAGCGCCGATGGCTGGAAAGTCTCCTGCACCCGCTGATCGGCGCGGAAATCACTCAGGTGCTGGCACGTGCCGAGTCACCTTATGCCATCCTGGTTTCGCCGCTGCTGGTCGAGTCCGGCCAGCGGCAGATGACCCAGCGCGTGCTGGTGGTCGATACACCCGCCGAATTGCAGATCCAGCGCACCATCGCCCGCGACCAAAGCTCGGAAGAGCAGGTTCGCGCCATCATGCAGGCACAGGCCAGCCGCGAAGAGCGGCTGCGTCATGCCGATGACGTGCTGGTCAATGATCGCGATATGGCCTGGCTGGACGCCGAGGTCGAGCGCCTGCACAACTTTTACCTGACCCTGCGCGGAGGCCAGCCATGACCACGACCGTTCAATGCCCCACCTGTGGCGCGCCCGTCGAGTGGAAAACCGAGAACGCCTATCGCCCGTTCTGCAGCGAGCGTTGCAAGCTGATCGACCTTGGCGCCTGGGCTGCCGAAGAACATGCGATCCCTGGCAACGATCTGGAAGACGAGATGTTCAGCGGGGATCTGCCGACGCGGCCGCATTGATCGGCCCAATGCAGAAGCCCCGCCATGAGAGTAATGCTGTTCACATAAGAAACGGACGACCGCGATCAGTCCCCTCGCCCTCTGGGGAGAGGGTTAGGGCGGGCCGCGTTCGGAGAGGGAGAAACTGGCAGTTCTGCGGTGTTTCCAGCCCTCTGCCCCAGCCCCTCCCCCATAAATGGGAGAGGGGGAGCCAAATGCGTGCAACCTTAAGTGAGCAGCATTACGCCTCAAAGGAAAGCTTCTGACTTTAGCCTCGACGCAACCATTCGCAGCGAGGCGCGACTCCCACACAAGCGAAGCAGTGGATGCCTCAGGGACGCATAAAGGCGTAGTCGCGATCATCGTCGAGGTTGTCGGCGAGAAACTGCAGTTCGTGGGCCAGCTCCCGGGCATCACGCAGCGCCTTGTTCTGCTGCACGACCTCAGCCAATAGTGCACGCAATGCCATCACAGGCTCGTAGCCCTGAGCTTCAGCGTCATGCAGATCGCCCTCAAGTGCCTTTCTCGCCCAGCTATGAATACTCATGTCGAATCCCTCGAAAGCCTTTTTCACAGCATGGCGGCAGGCACGCTCCGAGCATTGACCGGGATCAACCCTGCCAGCGGCATTCAATCGGCCAATACGGCGTCATTCATTCGCCGCGATCGTTTTCCTTCCAGGGCGCCTGCAGGTAGCGGCTGCGGTTGAAGGTCTCCAGCCAGTCCGGATAGAACACCACCAGCGCCGTGACGATGGTGCCGTTGATGAAGGCCTCGGGGAACGCCACCAGCCACAGGTAGCCGGCGAAGTCGTCCAGCCAGGGCGGCATGGGGAACAGGCCATCCATCCACAGCAAGGCGAGGCCGCCGAGCAGGGTCATCAGCGTCGCCAGCGCGGCCGGGAAGAACCCGCAGAAGAAGATGTAGACGAACAGGTTGCGCGGCTGCGCGCGCTCGACCCGGATGGCGCAAAGCTCGGTAACCAGCACCGGGATCAGCACCAGCAGCACGCCATTGATGCCGAGCGACGCCAGGTCCATGCGCCCGATAGCCAGCAGGCCAAGCTGCGCCGCCAGGCCAGCGAGTACGGCAAGTGGCCAGTCGAGAAGCAGGGTGACAGCGGTCATGCCGATGAAGTGATAGGAAAGCCCGGAGTCGAAATCGCGGCGCACCAGCCACAACAAGAACAGCCCGAGCATGGTGCCGAACAGCAGATGCTGGCGTCGCAGGTCGCTGAACAGCTCGACCCAGGGCGCCCGCACCAGGGCCCAGAACAGCGCCAGCCCGTAGATCAGCCAACCACCGAACAAGGTGGAAAATGCCAGCAGGTTGGAAGCGATCATGCGTGCGTACCCTAATGCCTGTCAGTTAAGGTTTTTTCAGGACGATACCGCTGTATCTAGTCGTCATCCAGGACACAAGGGCTTCGCGGACAAGTCCGCTCCCACAAGGATCACCGTAGTCACGCTGAGAGTACTGAACAGCTGGGGAGCGGACTTGTCAGCGACAGTTCTTTGATTCACGAGCGCTATCGCTATCCGCTGCTGCTTGATCAGATGAAAATGCCGCGATCCTGTAAAGCATCACGGGCGTCTATCTCAACTGACAGGCATAGCGCGCACCCTTTTCTTCGTTCATTGCCATGGCAGGCAGTCTACACCGGCCCCCTGAAGGGTTTTGACAACGGAGCGAGCGGAAATGCGCCTGCATCTTCATTGCCCGCAGACAATCACAGCCCGGACCGATTCCCGCCGCCGACCAGGAAGGTTTCGGAGACAGGCACTACGCACGATGTCAGCTGTTGCAGGCACTGGCAGGCAAGTCAGCGCTACGGCTAAGCTTTGGACATGGACGACTCCGATTACCTGCGCCTACTTACGCACCAGGCCGAACAGGCCAATGCCTTTCTCTCCAACGCGAAGAAGTGGGAGCGCGAGCGCTGGGTTTGTCAGCGCCTGCTGCAAGCATTGAACGTGCGCCACCATAACGATGACTTCACGCCCAGCGGCCAGGAACCGCCGGACGTGCTGTTTCGCGATGCCAATTTCGAAGTGTTCTTCGTGCTCGACGAAGGGCGGCGTCTCAATGACGAGTGGCGTGCCGAGCTGGAACGGCGCCGCAGCGCTTTTTCCCTGAGCCAGCTGGTACGCCGCGAAGCACGCCCCAAGCGCATTGCGGCCAGCGAGATGCAGGCGCGCCTGGCGCCGACCTTGCGCAAGAAGGCACACAACTACCGTGAACGCGGCCTCGATCTGGGCGAACTCGACTTGGTCGCCTTCGTCAGCCTCAAGCGCGCCGTGCTCGACTGCAACAGCCATTTCCCGCCTCCGACCGAATACCTGCGCCAGGGCTGGCGCTCGTTGTCGCTGGTCGGCCCGCGCTTCGCCCGCGTGCTGTTCGCCCATCCGGACGCGCCGGACTTTCTGCGACAGAATCTCGGACGCAGCCTGCTGTTCGACATCGGTATTGACCTGTGAGCCCGCTGCAGGAATTGCTCGCTGAGGTGCCGCAGGCCGGCCAGGTACGCTGGATAGGCGTTCGCCCGAGGTCGCGCGAGGCAATGCTCGAAGTCGAGGCCGTGGAAGCCCGACGCGAAGACGGCCTGACCGGCGATCACAGCCGCCCGGGGCCGCGCAATGCACGGCAGGTCACGCTGATTCAATGGGAGCACCTGGCAGTCGTCGCCGCCCTGCTCGGCCGCGATGCGCCCATGCAGCCGAGCGAGCTGCGGCGCAACATTGCGGTCGCCGGCATCAACCTGTTCAGCCTGAAAGGTAGGCGCTTTCGCATTGGCCAGGCGCTGCTGGAGACCACCGGCTGGTGCCAGCCCTGTGCGCGTCTCGAGGAACGCCTTGGCCCCGGCACCTTCCAGGCCATGCGCGGCCATGGCGGCATCACCGCTCGTGTAATCGAGGGCGGCATTATCCGCCTGGACGACGCTGTAAGCGTGCAAGCCATTGACCCAATAGCTGACCCGCAGGACAACGACGCTCGCCAAGGCTGGCGGGCACGCCTAGCAGGCCGTTGAAAAACGTAGGCGACGACTGCATGGATGCAGGAGATAGAGCGAAGCAGGAAGCCCGAGCCGAGGCAGCCAATGCAATACCGATGGCGGCCCCGCAAAAAACATGCGAAAAACGGTCGGAGTCGCGCTCGACTTTAAGTGAGCATTTTGGGCCGGTTTTTAACGCAACAGTGGCAACGCAGATAGTTTTTCAACAGCCTGCTAAGATAGCCGCATTCAAGCAGAGGCCTCCCCATGACCAGCCGCCTGAGCCCCGAAGACCAGCAGAAAGTCGACCACTACCTGAGCGCTCCGCAGCATCAGGTCGAACGTCAGCCGTTTCGCGTCTGGCGCCTGCTCACCGTGGTGCTGGTCGTCGTCATCGGCCTGGGTCTGCTGAGCCGCTTTCTGAGTCGACTGGTGCTATGAGCAGCCTCGCGCTCGCCCTCTCGCACTCACTCCGTCTTTTTCAAAGCCTTGTGAGCATTATCCATGTCCCATCGCATCGTGATTGTCGGCGGCGGCGCCGGCGGTTTGGAGCTGGCCACCCGCCTTGGTAGAAAACTCGGCAAGAGCGGCGCCGCGCGGATCATCCTGGTCGACGCCAACCTCACCCACATCTGGAAGCCCCTGCTGCACGAAGTGGCCGCCGGCTCGCTGAACTCCTCGGAAGACGAACTGAACTACGTGGCCCAGGCCAAGTGGAATCATTTCGAGTTTCAGCTCGGGCGCATGTCCGGCCTCGACCGTGCCGGCAAGAACATCACCCTGGCGCCCACGCTGGATGACGACGGCCAGGTGCTGATGCCTGAACGCCGCATCGCCTACGACAGCCTGGTGATCGCCGTGGGCAGCACCACCAATGACTTCGGCACGCCTGGCGCAGCCGAGCACTGCATATTCCTCGACACGCGGGCACAGGCCGAGCGCTTCCACCGGCGCATGCTCAGCCACTACCTGCGTGCGCACGCCAACGAGAGCGAGGACGGCTCGAAGATCGACATCGCCATCGTTGGCGCGGGCGCCACGGGGGTGGAGCTGGCAGCCGAACTGCACCACGCCGCCAAGCAGCTGGCAGCCTATGGTCTCAATCGCATTCGCCCGGAAGACATGCGCATCACCCTGATCGAGGCCGGCCCGCGCGTGCTGCCGGCGTTGCCCGAACGCATCGCCCGCCCGGTGCACCAGACCCTGGAGAAGCTCGGCGTCACGGTACTGACCGGCGCGGCAGTCAGCGAAGTGACGGCCGATGGCCTGAAGACCGCCGATGGCAATTTCATACCGGCAAGCCTGAAAGTCTGGGCGGCTGGCATCCGCGCGCCCGGCTTTCTCAAGGATATCGACGGCCTGGAAAGCAACCGCATCAACCAGTTGCAGGTGCGCCCGACCCTGCAGACGACGCTGGATGACGACGTATTCGCCTTCGGCGATTGCGCGGCCTGCCCGCAGCCGGGCAGCGAAGGCCGCAACGTACCGCCGCGCGCCCAGGCGGCACATCAGCAGGCATCGCTGCTGGCCAAGTCGCTGCGCTTGAAGATCAGCGGCCAGGCGCTGCCGGAATACCGCTATCGCGACTACGGCTCGCTGATCTCGCTGTCGAGCTTCTCGGCGGTCGGCAACCTGATGGGTAACCTGACCGGCAGCGTGATGCTCGAAGGCTGGCTGGCGCGGGTGTTCTACGTTTCGCTCTACCGCATGCACCAGATGGCGCTGTACGGCACCCTGCGTACGCTGCTGCTGATGCTCAGCGATCGCATCGGGCGAAGCACCGAGCCGCGCCTCAAGCTGCACTAAAAGCAGCCGCAGAGCGGCCTTCTGATGACCCTCTCCCATTTATGGGAGAGGGTGCCCGAAGGGCGGGAGAGGGCAATACAGGCGACTCGGTGCCCCGATTACCCTCTCCCCCGGCCCCTCTCCCGCAAGCGGGAGAGGGGAAACAAGCAAGTCTCGTAGGCTGGGCTTCAGCCCACCCTACGAACTGCCATCCATAGGCGAGGGTCAGCAGACATGCGGGATGCGCCCCCGTGGGAGCGGACTTGTCCGCGAGCTTTTGCTGTTCATATTCGCGGACAAGTCCGCTCCCACAAAAGCAGCATGGCTACCACCTGAACGGTTTCCACAACGCAGAAACGAAAAAGCCCGCACTAGGCGGGCTTGTTCGTTGTGGTGGTGGGTCGTGTAGGATTCGAACCTACGACCAATTGGTTAAAAGCCAACTGCTCTACCAACTGAGCTAACGACCCAAATATGGTCGGGGTAGGGGGATTCGAACTCCCGACATCTTGCTCCCAAAGCAAGCGCGCTACCGGACTGCGCTATACCCCGTAAGGAAGTTGGCTCCGCGACCTGGACTCGAACCAGGGACCCAATGATTAACAGTCATTTGCTCTACCGACTGAGCTATCGCGGAACTTCGGTCTTCCATCTCTGCTGCGTTTCAGCTTTTGCTTTACCGCTTCAGAGGCGCGCCATTTTACGTAGCAAAAATTCCCTGTCAACCCCTGCAAACTGCTTTTATGACAATGCTTTGCGACGCGAGCATGGACTACTATATGTTTCATTGAACTGCGGCAGCGTGCAGGACGCGCCAGCCGATGACGCCAGCCAGGACAGTCCATGAGCAAGCAGGACAAGCCCCCCGTTCATCCCAAGGTGGTCAGCCTCGCTAGCCGCGGCATCCAGCCGCGCTTCGGCGATCTGGTGCAGGCCTGCCGCAAGCTGGTGATGAACCGTCTGGCGGAGCACCTCGGCGGAGTGTTCGGCCAGGTCGATGACACCCTGTTCGAGTGCGCGGAAAAAGCCGAGAACAACAAAGTGCAGACCCTGTTCTTCGACAGCATGCGCGAGATTCGCCGGCAGCGCCCGCAAATCGAGCGTAGCTACCATCAGAAGATCGCCAGCAATTTCTCCGACTTCCTCGATGGCAAGCTGCAGAACCCGACCATCGCCGAGTTCGACCCGGAGCAGCTGGCGCTGGTGCAGAACGAGGATTACGAGGAGACCTTGCAGGTCACCAATATGGTCAGCCGGGTCAAGGCGCGCTGTACCGAGCCGCTGTTCGCCCTGGACCAGCGCCTGGCTCTGCTCAACAACGGCCAGAAGCTCGGCGAGGACAGCAACCCCTTCGGCCCGCAGGCCATCGCTCAGGCCTTTCGCGACGCCTTGGCGCCCTGCCCTTTTCCGCTGCAGATCAAGACCATCCTTTACATGCTCTTCGATAAGCATGTCATGCACAGCCTCGACTCACTCTACGGCGCGCTCAACCAGCGCTTGATCGATGCCGGTGTGCTGCCCAATCTCAAGTACAGCGCGCTGATCAATCCGGGCGTCAGCCGCCCTCCCGCCAAGCCAGAGGTTACGACCCAGGCAGCGGACAGGCCAGGCACCGTGTCCACGCCTATGGAACCGGCACTGCTCGATTTGGACCTCAGCGCACCGCCGCCGAGTGACCCGGGCGCGCTGTTCAGCGGCCTGTCCAGCCTGCTTGACGAGCGCCGCCACAGCCACCCCGACAAGCCGCTGCTGGGTGGCACACGCAGCATCGTCAGCTTCTCCCCGCGCGAGGCCAACCGCACCTACAGCGCCAGCGAGCTGCTCGCCGCGCTCAACCGCATGCAGCAGCAGTCGGCCCACGAACTCGCTCAGCGCCTGCACAAGCCCCAGGCGGTAGAAGGTCTCAAGGCTGACCTGCAGCAGCAGCTGGAAGCGCACAGCAGCCTGCCGGGCGACAGCAAGGTATCCGGCCGGGAAGCCGACGTGATCGACCTGGTCGGCATGCTGTTCGACTTCATCCTCGATGATGAGAACCTGCCGGACGCCTGCAAGACGGCGCTCTCGCACCTGCACACGCCCTATCTGAAGATCGCACTGCTGGACAAGGCCCTGTTCACCCAGCACCACCACCCGGCCAGGCGCCTGCTCAACACCATGGCCCAGGCAGGCGTGCTGTATGGCAATGAAGGCGATGAACGCGGCCTGCTGGCCAAGATGCACTGGGTGGTCGAACGGGTGATTCATGGTTTCAGCGGCGACCTGGGGTTGTTCGACAACCTGATCGAGGAGTTCAACGAGTACGTCCTCACACTGCGCCAAAAGGTCGAGCTGCGCGAACGCCGCGCAGTCGAGGCAGCCAAGGGCCGTGACCGCCTGCTCGGCGCGCGCGAGCAGGCCCTGGAGGTGATCCAGCGCTGCGTGAGCCAACGCGAATTGCCGGCGATCATCCGCAACTTCCTCGAACTGACCTGGGCCGATGTGCTGGTTTTCGTGCTGCTGCGCCATGGCGAGCAGAGCGCAGAGTGGCAGCGCGCCTGCGAAGTGGCCGAGCAACTGGCCTGGAGTGGTACCCCGCTCAGTGACGAGCACAAGCAGCATCTGCAGGAGATACGCGCGTCCATGCTCAGCGACCTGCGCAAGGGCCTGGAACTGCTCGGCGGCTACCACGAAGATGGCATCCGCCGCCTGCTGCAGGACCTGGTGGCCTGCCAGCAGGCGGTACAGGCCAGACAGCCGCAACTGGCCGCGCAGCTCAAGCCTGACCTGCCGCAAAGCCCGCTTGGCGCCATGCTCGGTGAGGATGCCGACCTGGCGAGCCAGGCGCCTTCACCCAGCGCGCTCTCGGCTCGCGCACAAAGCCTGGTCAGGGAACTGGCCAATGTCGAGTTCGGCACCTGGTTCGAGTTCGTCGAGGGCGGCAAGAGCCGCGTACTCAAGCTCTCCTGGTTCAGCCCGACCACGCACAACTACATGTTCGTCGACAACAGCGGCCAGCGCGTGGCGATCAAGCCGCTGACCCTGCTGGCCAGCGAAATGGAACAGGGCCTGGCCCGCATCGTTACCCCCGAACGCACGACTCCGCTCATGGATCGCGCATTGAATGCCATCTACCGTGTGCTGCAGCGTTTCACTGGACGCACAGCCGAACCCCGCTGAGGAATTTCCATGGAAGAGCGTCGCCAACACAGCCGCCATGGCACGGAAATGCAGCTGGAGGTCTTCGACCTGAACAGCGGCCAGCGCCTTGGCCGCATCGTCGACCTGTCCATCGATGGCTTCATGCTGTTCAGCGATACGCCGCATACCGCCGATGCCGTGCTGGAATGCCGCCTGGTCTGCACCTCGAACGCCGCCGTGGTGCAGGAGGTGCTCCTGGGCGCCGATTGCCTGTGGAGTCGCCCCGGCGCCGATGGTCAGCATTGCTGGGCCGGCTTTCACATCATCGACCTGGCCGAGGACCAGGCCAAGGCGCTGGAGAGTCTGCTGGCCAGGCTTTGAGCAGGCAGGGTGCGCTGTGCGCAACGCTACTCCAGCGTAGCCGGTATGCGGCGCCCTACGGCAACACAACGGCGCGGCAAACCCATCAGATAGCGCAGCATGTGTTCGCGGCGGGGCGCCGCTCCTACAGTGCGAGCAATGGAGCCCGAAGGCTAATGCCAGTCAGTTAAGAAAACGTCCGTGATCGCTTTGCAGCGTCGCGGCATTTTCACTTGATCAGCAGTTGCGGGTGCTGCTCGCGAACCAAAACGTTATCGCGGACAAGTCCGCTCCCACAGGTGAACAGCGCTCGCAGCGCTGGCACAGTTTTTCTGGTGGGAGGGGATTCGTCCGCAAAGCTTTTTGCCCTGGATGACCACTACGTTATCGCGGACAAATCCGCTCCCACATGAGAACAGCGCTCGCAGCGCTGGCACAGTTTTTCTTGTGGGAGCGGACTCGTCCGCGAAGCTTTTTGCCTTGAATGCGACTACGGAACGGCGTCCGCCAACACCGATGAAAAAATGCCAATGCCGTTCAAACAAGCCTCCAGAGGTACCTCTCGCGGTAGCCCGCCCCGGAGCGAAGCTTTTCGCGGCCATGCGCAGCTTATGTCCGCGGCGCTGCTGAAATAAAAAACGGAGCCCGAAGGCTCCGTTTTTTCATCTGGCTGAGGCTTACTGCGCCAGCTTCTTGTAACGCACGCGGTGCGGCTGCGCGGCGGCTTCGCCCAGGCGCTTCTTGCGGTCGGCTTCGAATTCGGTGTAGTTACCCTCGAAGAAGTTGACCTTGCCGTCGTCCTCGTAGGAGAGGATGTGCGTGGCGATACGGTCGAGGAACCAGCGATCGTGGGAAATCACGATGGCGGCGCCGGGGAAGTCCAGCAGCGCCTCTTCCAAAGCACGCAGGGTTTCCACGTCGAGGTCGTTGGACGGTTCGTCGAGCAGCAGCACGTTGCCACCCTGCAGCAGGGTCTTGGCCATGTGCAGGCGGCCACGCTCACCACCGGAAAGGTCCTTGACGAACTTCTGCTGGTCGGCGCCCTTGAAGTTGAAGCGCCCGACGTAACCGCGCGACGGCACCTCGTAGTTGCCAACCTTGATCATGTCGAAGCCGTCGGAGACCTGCTCCCACACGGTCTTGTTGCCTTCGAGCGCCTCGCGGCTCTGCTCGACGCTGGCGATCTGTACGGTTTCGCCGATCTCGATGCTGCCGGAGTCCGGTTGTTCCTTGCCAGTGATCATGCGCAGCAGGGTCGATTTACCGGCACCGTTACCACCGATCACGCCGACGATGGCGCCTTTGGGGATGCTGAACGACAGATCGTCGATCAGCACGCGGTCGCCAAAGGACTTCGACACGTTGACGAAGTCGATGACCTTGTCGCCCAGACGCGGACCGGCCGGGATGTAGATCTCGTTGGTCTCGCTGCGTTTCTGGAATTCCTGCGACTGCATTTCCTCGAAGCGCTGCAGACGCGCCTTGGATTTCGACTGACGCGCCTTGGCGCCCTGGCGTACCCATTCCAGTTCAGCTTTCATCGCCTTGGCGTGCGATGCCTCGGCCTTTGCTTCCTGAGCCAGACGGTTGGCCTTCGACTCCAGCCAGCCGGAGTAATTACCCTCGTACGGGATACCGTGGCCGCGGTCGAGTTCGAGGATCCAGCCGGCAACGTTATCGAGGAAGTAACGGTCGTGGGTGATGGCCACCACGGTGCCGGGGAAGTCGTGCAGAAAGCGCTCGAGCCAGGCTACCGAGTCGGCATCCAGGTGGTTGGTCGGTTCATCCAGCAGCAACATGTCGGGGGCCGACAGCAGCAGACGGCACAACGCCACGCGGCGCTTCTCGCCACCGGACAGGTGCTCGATCTTGGCGTCCCATGGCGGCAGGCGCAGGGCGTCGGCCGCGACTTCCAGCTGGCGCTCCAGGTTGTGGCCATCGGAGGCCTGCAGAATGGCTTCGAGTTTGGCCTGCTCGGCGGCCAGCGCGTCGAAATCGGCATCCGGCTCGGCATAGGCGGCGTACACCTCGTCGAGACGCGCCTGGGCCTGCTTGATCTCGCCTACGGCTTCTTCGACGATGTCACGCACGGTCTTGCTCGGGTCGAGCTGCGGCTCCTGCGGCAGATAGCCGACCTTGATCCCCGGCATCGGACGGGCTTCGCCGTCGATCTCGGTATCGACACCGGCCATGATGCGCAGCAGGGTCGACTTACCGGCACCGTTGAGGCCCAGCACGCCGATCTTGGCGCCTGGGAAGAACGACAGGGAGATGTCCTTGAGAATTTCACGCTTCGGCGGGACGACCTTGCTGACCCGATGCATGCTGTAGACGTACTGAGCCATGGAGAACCTGACTGATGAGAATTGGGAGCTGGAAACGGCGCGCCATGCAGGTCGCGTGAAAACATGATGAATGCGTCGAGGGGCTATGTTCGCGTTAGCTGTTGTACACCCTGCAGGAGCGGATTTATCCGCGAAATTCGCGGCTGAAGCCGCTCCTACCGAGAGGCCAGGTCGTTAACGTGCGCTAGCCATCAGTTTTCACACCACCTACGCGTACGCAATGTGCAGAGACCTTAGCCCCTGCCGGAGCGAACGCCAAGTACCGCGCGGACAGTTCACGCGCGCGGCGCAAAGCTACCGCAATGTACGTGACAGGGCAAACCTACGCTCGTCGGCGCAGCTGGCACTTGGCCACGTTTACAGGCATTCTACCCGGCTGACATGAGCATACGCCGGCTCATATGTCTCAAAGCTCAGATAGCTCAGCACTGGCTGCAGGTTCACAAACGTGTCGACTCCCTCATCCCTGCCTTCATCAACTCCGGGCGAGTCGCGCGCACCGAAGCGCGTAGCGCTGAGACGCGCGCTGTTGGTGCTGGTGTTGGCGATCCTGGGGTTACTGGCCTGGCAGTTGACGCAGGAATATCGCCAGTTGCTCGCCAGCCAGAAGCAACTGAGCCAGGGTTACGCCAGCCAACTGGCCAAGCATCTGAGCCTGAACATGCGCCTGAAAGCGCAGGCAGGCCAGGCAATGCTGCAAAACGCCCCGGCGCACCAAGGCGGCGGTAGCGAAGTGGTGGCGACACTGCGCAGTATCTTTCCAACGCTGGACAGCATGGCCCGGCTCGATACCGACGGGCAGCTGCTAGCCGACAGCGCCAGCGGATCGCGCGACCTCAGCTTCCTTCGCGACCTGCAGCGGCGCAGCGGCTCGGCGCCTTACCACTTCGCCTTCAGCGCACAGGGCGGTGGCGCGCTCTACTTGCTGCTGCGCCAGCCAGACGGCAGCCAGTATGTTCTGCGCATGCGCGCCAGTGCGCTGCGTAACTGGCTGCGCGAACAGCATCAGAGCGAATACCAGTGGTTGCTCGAAGACCTGCAAAGTCAGCGGGTAATCGCCCGCGCCGACGACCTGCAACAAGTTGGCAGCATCATCGCCCCGGTTACCGCAGCGGAGCAGGCGCAGAGCCTGGAGCTGGTGGCCCTGCCCGGCAGCGACTGGCAATTGCGCGCCCTGTTCGATGCCGAGCGCGCCGGCAACGAGCTGATGCCGACCCTGGCCGGCAAATTCCTGCTGTTCGCCCTGTGCAGCCTGCTGACCCTGGCGGCCTTGTACGGCCTGCAACGCGAGCAACGCCGCCTGCAACGCCTGAACACCGAGTCGCGCCGCTCTCTGCGCCAGGCCGCCAGCGCCCTCGGCGCCGTCGAAGAGCGCATTCTGGTGACCCAGGCCGACGGCAAGTTGCGCTACCTCAACCCACAGGCCGAGACGCTGTTCGGCATCAGCAGCGAAGCGGCCTGGGACATGCATTTGCTGGACCTGCTGCCCGATCTCGACCCGCTGCTGCTCAACAGCCCGCAGCCGGCCAATGATCTGGGGCCGGAGCTGGTCAGAGTCGAAAGCGAGGGCCGCGCACGACTGTTCGCCGTGACCCGCAGCGATATCAGCGAGATCGGTCGCCAGGCCGGCTACGTCTGGGTGCTGCGCGACGTGACCAACGAGCAGCAGGCCATGCGCGTGTTGCAGGAAACCCGCCGGCGTTATCAGGACATTTTCGAAGGCACCGGCGTGGCCCTGTGCGTGCTCGATCTTTCCGGCGTGCGCAGCCTGTTGCTGCAACACAAACTGCGTGACGCAGCAGGTCTGCAACGTTGGCTGCGCGCCGATGCCGAGCATCAGGAACTGCTGGTCGAGCAGTTGCGCATCACCGAGGCCAACCAGGTTGCACTCAACCTGCTCGGGGTGAAGAGCACCGAGCAGGCCTGGCAGCAACTGATCGACCACGGCCCCATTCATCCGGACGACCTGCGCTATCGCCTGGCCGTGGCCGTACTCGAAGGCCCCAACCTGGTGGAGCTGGAAACCCAGTTGGTTACCGCACAGGGCCTGCAACGTCACGTCTGGCTGGTGCTGCGCCTGCCGGAAATGATCCAGGATTATCAGGCCGTCACCCTGAGCATCAGCGACATCACCAGCCGCAAGCGCATCGAGCTGTCGCTGATCGAGCGTGAGCGCTTCTGGTCGGAGGTGGTGCGCTCGGTGCCTGACCTCCTCTACGTGCATGACATGCAGAGCCGGCAGGTGCTGTTCAGCAACCACAGCCTGGGCCAGCAGCTGGGTTACAGCAAGGCCGAGCTGCGCGCCATGCGCGAGGACTTCTGGGTGCAGGTACTGCACCCGGACGACGCCGAATACTACTGGCGCATCCGCAATTTGCAAAAAGTGGTCGGCGACGGCGTGCTGCTCGAGTCGGTGCTGCGCTGGCGTCATCGCAATGGCCAGTGGCACTGGTTCAGCATCCGCGAACAGGCCCTGGCACGCGACGATCGCGGCCGCGTCAGCCGTCTGATCGGCGTGGCCAAGGACATCACCGAACAGATCGAGCGCAACCAGTCGTTGCGTGACAGCGAGCAGCGTTATCGCCTGCTGGCCGAAAGCATCAGCGATGTGATCTTCTCCACCGACAGCGCGCTGAGCCTCAACTATGTCAGCCCCTCGGTCGAGCCGGTGCTGGGTTATACCGTCAACTGGATGATGGCCAACAGTTTCTACGGCCTGGCGGCCAATCCGCAGCAACTGGACGGCCTCAACCTGCTGCTCGATCGCATCCGCGATGCGCTCGGCGAGCGCGACCGCCTCAATCGCCTGCGCGACGAACTGCCGGATCAGTTGTTCGTCTTCGATTGCCTGCGCGCCGATGGCCACAAGATTCCGGTGGAGCTGCGCCTGGTGCTGATGTGGGACGAGAACGGTCGCTTCGAAGGCATCCTCGGCGTTGGCCGCGACATCAGCCAGCAACGCCGTGCCGAAAAAGACCTGCGCATGGCGGCCACGGTCTTCGAACACTCCACCGCAGCGATTCTGGTGACCGACCCGGCCGGCTATATCGTTCAGGTCAACAAGGCGTTCAGCCGCGTCAGCGGGTATTCGGCCGGCCAGGTGCTCGACCAGTTGCCCGGTATGCTGACCGCCGACCGCCAGCAGGCCACCCACATGCAGTACATCCTCGGCCAGCTCAACCAGCGCGGCAGTTGGGAGGGCGAGGTGTGGCTCAAGCGCAAGGGCGGCGAGAACTTCCCGGCCTGGGTCGGCATCACCGCGGTGCATGACGAGGAAGGCGACCTGGTCAGCTACGTGTGCTTTTTCAGCGATATCAGCGAGCGCAAGGCCAGCGAACAGCGTATCCACCGCCTGGCCTACTATGACGCCCTGACCCATCTGCCCAACCGCACCCTGTTCCAGGATCGCCTGCACAGCGCCCTGCAGCACGCCGAGCGGCACAGCGAATGGGTGGTGCTGATGTTCCTCGACCTTGACCGCTTCAAGCCGATCAACGACTCGCTCGGCCATGCCGCCGGCGACCGCATGCTCAAGGACGTGGCCGTGCGCCTGTCCGCCTGCGTCGACGGCGACGACACCGTGGCGCGCATGGGCGGCGACGAGTTCACCCTGCTGCTGCAGCCGCGCGCGACCCGCGAGGGCGCGCTCAACCGCGCCATTCATGTCGCCGAGCAGATTCTCTCCAGCCTGGCCCGCCCCTTCGTCCTCGAAGGTCGCGAGTTCTTCGTCACCGCCAGTATCGGTATCGCCCTCGCCCCGCAGGACGGCAACGAACTGAGCCAGTTGATGAAGAACGCCGACACCGCCATGTACCACGCCAAGGAGCGCGGCAAGAACAACTTCCAGTTCTACCAGGCCGACATGAATGCCAGCGCCCTGGAACGTCTGGAGCTGGAAAGCGACCTGCGCCACGCCCAGGAACAGGGCCAGTTCGTGCTGCACTACCAGCCGCAGTTCTCCGGCGATGGCCGCCGCCTCACCGGCGTCGAAGCGCTGCTGCGCTGGAATCACCCGAGCCGCGGCCTGGTGCCGCCGGATGACTTCATCCCGGTGCTGGAGGAGCTTGGCCTGGTGGTGCAGGTCGGCGAGTGGGTTCTGGAAGAGTCGTGCAGGCAGCTCAAGGCCTGGCACGAAGAGAAGATCCGCATCCCCAAGATTTCGGTCAACCTGTCAGCCCGCCAGTTCGGCGAGGGCGACCTGACCGCGCGCATCGCCACCATTCTGGAAAGAACCGGCGTCGCCCCGGCGTGCCTGGAGGTGGAGCTGACCGAAAGTATCCTGATGCGCGACGTATCCAGCGCGATGCAGACCCTCAACGAGCTCAAGCGCCTCGGCCTGTGCATCGCGGTGGACGATTTCGGCACCGGCTACTCGTCGCTGAACTACCTAAAGCAATTCCCCATCGATGTGTTGAAGATCGACCGCAGCTTCGTCGATGGCCTGCCCGATGGCGAACAGGACGCGCAGATCGCCCGGGCCATCATCGCCATGGCGCACAGCCTGAACATGATGGTGATCGCCGAAGGCGTGGAAAGTCATGCCCAACTGGAGTTCCTGCGCGAACATGGCTGCGACGAAGTCCAGGGCTACCTGCTCGGCAGGCCGATGCACGCTCGCCAGTTCAGCGCAGAGTTCGGCGACGCAGCGCTGTTCCTGTTCAGCTGAACAGGCCGCGCAGACTGGGCTGGCGCGCTGCCAGCTGCGGCCAGGTTCCAGCATGAAGGCCTTTTGTCAGGCTCATGACCGACCTTCATATGCCTGAATGCGACCTTTGCGGTAGAATCCGCCCCCTCTTTCCACCGCCCAGCTGATTTCAGGGGACCGCCATGTTCAGCCGTGATTTGACCCTCGCTCGTTTTGACGCCGAACTCTTTGCCGCTATGGAGCAGGAAGCCCAGCGCCAGGAAGAGCACATCGAGCTGATCGCCTCGGAAAACTACACCAGCCCGGCGGTGATGGAAGCTCAGGGCAGCGTGCTCACCAACAAGTATGCAGAAGGCTACCCGGGCAAGCGTTACTACGGCGGTTGCGAGTACGTCGACGTGGTCGAGCAGCTCGCCATCGACCGCGCCAAGGAGCTGTTCGGCGCCGACTACGCCAACGTCCAGCCGCACTCCGGCAGCCAGGCCAACAGCGCCGTGTACATGGCCCTGCTCAACGCCGGCGACACCGTGCTGGGCATGAGCCTGGCCCACGGCGGCCACCTGACCCACGGCGCCAGCGTCAGCTTCTCCGGCAAGATCTACAACGCCGTGCAGTACGGCATCACCGACGCCGGCCTGATCGACTATGACGAAGTCGAGCGCCTGGCCGTCGAGCACAAGCCGAAGATGATCATTGCCGGCTTCAGCGCCTATTCGCAGGTGCTGGACTTCCCGCGTTTCCGCGCCATTGCCGACAAGGTCGGTGCCTACCTGTTCGTCGACATGGCGCACGTGGCAGGTCTGGTCGCGGCCGGCCTGTACCCGAACCCGGTGCCGTTCGCCGACGTGGTCACCACCACCACCCACAAGACCCTGCGCGGCCCGCGCGGCGGCCTGATCCTGGCGCGCAAGAACGAAGAGCTGGAGAAGAAGTTCAACTCCGCGGTTTTCCCGGGCGGCCAGGGTGGCCCGCTGGAGCACGTTATCGCCGCCAAGGCCGTGTGCTTCAAGGAAGCCCTGCAGCCTGAGTTCAAGGCCTACCAGGCCCAGGTGATCAAGAATGCCCAGACCATGGCCCAGGTGTTCATCGACAACGGCTACGACGTGGTTTCCGGCGGTACCGAGAACCACCTGTTCCTGCTCTCGCTGATCAAGCAGGACATCACCGGTAAGGATGCCGACGCTGCCCTGGGCCGCGCCTTCATCACCGTGAACAAGAACAGCGTACCGAATGACCCGCGTTCGCCGTTCGTCACCTCCGGCCTGCGTATCGGCACCCCGGCCGTGACCACTCGTGGCTTCAAGGAAGACGAGTGCCGTCAACTGGCGGGCTGGATCTGCGAAGTGCTGGCCAACATCGGCAACGATGAAGTCGAAGGCCGCGTGCGCGAGCAGGTCAAGGCGCTGTGCGCCAAGTTCCCGGTGTACGCCAACTGAGGCGACACCTGAAACGAAGAAGCCCGCCGATTGGCGGGCTTCTTTTTGCCTGGGGTTTGCCTCAGGCCGGCTGTTTCACATAACGCGCCAGCTGCGCGTCACGGCTCATCACGTCGAGAGTGGCGGCCAGTACCTGCTCGCTGGTGGCATCGGCCTTGCTGAAGATGGTCCCGAAGTTGTCTTGAGTGACCTTGGCGAAATGCGCGCGGTCCTCGGCTTCGACACCCAGCAAAGTGGCGTAGGCATCCAGCGCTTCGCCCTGGCCCATGGCCATGTCTTCGGCGATGGAATCGAGCATGCCGTTCATCGCCAGCATGGAGCGACCACCGTAACCCAACACGGCGCTGGTATCGCAACCGTTGGTACCGGAAGTCATACCGAAGGTGGCGTTACCCGAAGTACCGTTGGTGGTGGTGGCGAGGAAGTGCGGAGCCATGCCGCGTTGCCCTTCGAACAGCATGTTGCCCCAGCCGCAGCCATTGCCGCCCGCTGCATCGGCAAACGCGCCGACACTGGCCATGCTCAACAGACCAAATACCAAACCCTTGCCCAGCAGTCGCTTGCTCATATCTATCGCTCCGCAATATCGAGTAATAAAAACCGCATAAGGAGCTTCGGCGAGACTTGGCTACCTGTCAAACTGATGTGCATCAGTTGTGCGCCACGGCACAGGGGTTAGAGTACGTGGCCAGCAGCCTTGGCTATAGTGATGTAAACCCTTCAGGAGTATCGGCATGAGCGAATCAGCCAACGAGCGTCGGCGCTTTCAGCGCATCGCCTTCGACGCCCCCACCGTAATCGCACAGGGCGAGCGGCAATGGTCGGCGGCTCTGCACGATATTTCACTCAAGGGCCTGCTGATCACCACACCGCGCGACTGGAGCGGGGATCCGAATCAGCCCTTCGAGGCCGTGATCGAACTGGGTGGCGAAGCCAGGGTGAAGATGGAGGTGGTGCTGACACGCACCCAGCCGAAGTCTTTGGGTTTCGTCTGCCGTCATATCGATCTGGACTCCATCAGCCATCTGCGCCGCCTGGTCGAACTCAACCTGGGCGATGAGCAGTTGCTGGAACGCGAACTGGCGGCGCTCGGCGAAGACGACTGAGTCGCTTCAATGGCGCTTGCGCGCCGCCTCGTCCTTACGCTGCTGGCGCTGTTGACGCAGCGCCTGGATGCGCAGCGCCTCACCATGCGCCTCGTGCGACTGCGCGGCCTTGGCGTCGAAGTTGAAAGCGCGGGAAAAGAAATCGAAGAACAAAAACATGATGGCGTCTCCTTCAAGTGGATACGCCTTCATGCTGCTCGCCGATAGCCTGCTACCTATTGATCTGCGTCAGTTTTCGCCAGGCCCCGTTGGCGACAGAACGCCGCAGTCCAGAATCGCGGCTAAAGCCCCTCCCACAGCGGACTCCTGGCACCTGTGGGAGGGGCTTTAGCCGCGACTTTAATTACTCGAACAGCGCATCCAGCGCCTGCTCCAGGCGAGTCACGGCGACGATCTGCAAGCCCGGCGGCGCTTCTTTCGGCGCATTCCCCTTGGGCACGATGGCGCGCTTGAAGCCGTGCTTGGCCGCCTCCTTGAGGCGCTCCTGACCACTCGGCACCGGGCGGATCTCGCCGGACAGGCCGATCTCGCCGAACACCAGCAGGTCATGCTGCAGCGGCCGGTTGCGCAGGCTGGAAATCACGGCTGCCATCAGCGCCAGATCGGAGGCGGTTTCCAGCACCTTGACCCCGCCGACCACGTTGAGGAATACGTCCTGATCGTAGGTCGGGATGCCACCGTGGCGGTGCAGCACCGCCAGCAGCATGGCCAGGCGGTTCTGATCCAGGCCCAGGGTGACGCGGCGCGGGTTGCCCAGGTGGCTGGTGTCGACCAGCGCCTGCACCTCCACCAGCATCGGCCGCGAGCCTTCCCAGGTGGCCATCACGACGCTGCCGGGCACTGCCTCCTGCGCGCGTGTGAGAAAGATCGCCGAGGGGTTGGACACTTCCTTGAGGCCCTTGTCGGTCATGCCGAACACGCCCAGTTCGTTGACCGCGCCGAAACGATTCTTCACCGCCCGCAGCAGGCGCAGGCGACCGTCGGACTCGCCCTCGAAATACAGCACGGTATCGACCATATGCTCCAGCACGCGCGGGCCGGCCAGCGCGCCCTCCTTGGTGACGTGGCCGACCAGGAAGATCGCCGTGCCGCTCTGTTTGGCGAAGCGCACCAGCAGCGCCGCACTCTCGCGCACCTGGGCCACGCCGCCGGGTGCCGACTGCAGCTGCTCGGTGAAGATGG
Organism: Pseudomonas sp. UBA6323; assembly: GCF_002439135.1. NCBI lineage: Bacteria > Pseudomonadati > Pseudomonadota > Gammaproteobacteria > Pseudomonadales > Pseudomonadaceae > Pseudomonas > Pseudomonas sp. UBA6323. Next base: position 27,942 of record NZ_DJSX01000019.1, read on the forward strand.
TCTGGATCGAGTCGATCACCATCACCTTGGGCTTTTCCTGACGCGCGGTGGCGATGATCGACTCGATGCAGGTCTCGGTCATCACCTTCAGCTTGTCCTGTGGCAGGTCCAGGCGCCGCGCGCGCATGGCCACCTGCTGCTGCGACTCCTCGCCGGTAACGTACAACGCCGGGAAACGCTGAGCGACATTGCACAGGGTCTGCAACAGGATGGTCGACTTGCCGATGCCGGGGTCGCCGCCGATCAACACCACCGAACCATCGACCAGGCCACCACCGAGTACCCGGTCGAGCTCGCTGGAGGCGGTAGAGAAACGCGGAATTTCCTCGACGCTGACCTCGGCCAGGGTCTTGATATTGGCCTTGTCCCCGGCCCAACCGGTGCGCCCACTGGGCGTGGCGCCCTCGACCACGGTTTCCACCAGGGTGTTCCAGGCGCCGCACTCACCACACTGCCCCGCCCACTTGGGAAAGGTGGCGCCGCACTCGGTGCAGCCGTACATGCGTTTTGCCTTGGCCATTGCGATCGATCCTGCCGCTGAACGAAGGCTGGAACGATACCGAACAACTGGATAAATTTACAGACCGCGCCCACTTTACCCGGAACGCTTCCATGCAGATTCAACTGCTGCCAACCACTGCCGAACAGCTGCCGCTGCTGGCCAATCTGTACCAGTTCTATGCCTATGAAAGCTCCGACTGGGAGCAGGAAGACGTGGAAACGGACGGTCGTTTCTACATCCATCAGCCACATTTGCAGCGCTACTGGCAGGAGCCGGGCTGGAGCGCGCAACTGATCCTCGCTGATGGATTCATCGCCGGTTTTCTGTTGATCGAGCGCAGCGAATTGCCGGGTATCGAGGCACCGGAGTTCGCCGACCTGTTCATCCTGAAAAAGTATCGTCGTCGCGGCATCGGCCGTGCGCTGGTACAACAGGTAATGGGCGATGCCAGCCCGTGGCTGCTGCGTTACTACCGCCAGGACGAGCTGGCGTGCGCCTTCTGGCAGCAGCTTCTGGGCGAGTGGCCGAGACCGGCGAGCACGGTGTGGATGGAAGAAGAGGCTGACGGGCTGCTCACCTACCTGATCAACCCGCCCGTGCATTGAAGCGGGTCACCCCGCAATGGCGGTAGGAGTAGCTTCAGCCACGAACAGCTGTGCAGCGAGATTCGCGGCTAAAGCCGCTCCTACGGGAGGTTTGCCGTCAGCCGCTGCAGCCGTTGCCGCAACCGCAGCACTGCCCACCTGCGCGCTTGAGTTGCCGCGCCAGTTCGTCCTTGAGGGCGACGCGGTTGAGCTTGAGCGCCTGCAGCGAAACATCGTCGAGTAGCTCGATACCGTCTTCGATACGGCAGATACGCTTGTCCAGTGCCTCGTATTCCTCGGCCTGGCGGGCGAAAAGCGCATCTTCCTGACGCAGGCGTTGCAGTGCTTCGCGATCTTCGGAGAAATCATGGATAAGCGGGTGGTGATCGACGTGCATGGCGCAGCTCCTGATTAAGGTGTTGCACGCAGGCTAGCCCGTCTCCGATGCCTCTCCCTTGATCCCGATCAAACCCGACTCAGGTAGCGCCGTCCAGCAGGCCGGCTATCTCGTCCTTGAGGCCCACGCGCTGCAGTTTGAGCCCCTGCAACGTCAGGTCATCGGCAGCCGAGCGGCCGTCCTCTATCTCGTAGATACGCTTGTCCAGCGCCTCGTACTCCGCGGCCAGGCTGGCGAAGCGCGCATCGTCCTGCATCAGTTTGCGCAGCGCATCGTGGTGCTGCGGGAACTCTCGATTGAGCGGGTGATGTTCAAGCGGCATGAAGGTACCTCCCCGTAAATGGTCCCCTTAGCCTAGTCGAAGCTGAGCCGAGTGCAGCTATCGAGCGGTGACGAGCGATGCCAGGCGCAACGGGCCGACAACATCACGAAATGAAATGTTGCAGCTTTCCTGCATATCTCTCTGCATTTCCGCTAAATTGATCGGCCCTTGGTCACTTATCCCCCTACATGACACTCCTGATAGCGTTCGCTGTCCTTTCCATTCTGGTTTCGTTCATCTGCTCCATCCTCGAAGCCGCCCTGCTCTCCCTCACGCCCAGTTACATCGCTCAGCAGAAGGTCGCAAAGCCTCAGCTGTACGAAAGGCTTAAAGAGCTCAAAGACAAGATCGACCAGCCGCTGGTGGCCATCCTGACCCTCAATACCGTGGCACATACCGTGGGTGCAACCGGTGTCGGCGCGCAGGTGGCAATCGTCTTCGGTGACGGTTACCTGGGTATCGCCTCGGCGGTCATGACCCTGCTGATTCTGGTGCTTTCGGAGATTCTGCCGAAGACCATCGGCGCCCGTTATTGGCGCACCCTGGCGCCCTTCCTGCCGAGCCTGCTGCGGACGATGATCCTGCTGCTCAAGCCGTTCATCGTGCTGTCGGACCTGATCATGCGCCTGTTCGGCGGCAAGGAGCCGGAGCATGACATTCGCCAGGAAATCAAGGCGCTGACCCTGCTCGGCCGTGAGGTAGGCAAGCTCGACGAAGACGAGCAGCGGGTGATCGGCAATATCCTCGACCTGCACGAGATTCGTCTGCGCGACATCATGACTCCGCGCATCGTCTGCGAGTCGGCCGCACCGGATGAGTCGATCGCCGCGTTCAAGGCACGTGCCCGGGAAAGCCAGTTCTCCCGCTACCCGGTCATTGGCGAAGACGAAGCGCCGCTGGGCGTGGTGTTTCGCTACGACGCCCTGGCTGCCGAGAACGATGCCGAGCCCATCACCCGCATCATGAAGCCGCTCAAAGTCGTGCCGGAAAGCATGAACGTGGAAAGCCTGATGACCCTGTTGATGCAGGAACGTCAGCACATGTGCCTGGTATACGACGAGTTCGGCAGCTGGCGCGGCCTGGTGACGCTGGAAGACATCATGGAAACCATCATCGGCAAGCCGATTCTCGACGAAACCGACGACATTCCCAACATGCGCCGCTTCGCCAAGCGCCGCTGGGAGCACCGGATCAAATCGATCCGCGAAGATTGATCACCGGTAGTTTTCGACTGCCACCTGACCCGGCCGCCGGGTCAGGCTCAGATTCAGCCCCCGCGCCTTCAGACGCTGACGAATATCGTCAATCATCTGCGGGTTGCCGCAAATCATCACCCGCGAATGCTCAGGCGTCAGCTCAAGCCCGGCGGCCTGCTCCAGCTCGCCACTGTCGAGCAGTTCGGTAACGCGCACGCTCAGGCAATCCGGCGCCTGCTCGCGGGTGACCACCGGCAGGTAGGTGAGTTTGTCGGCGAATTCGGCCAGATGCTCCAGCTCAGCGAGCCCCCTGATCAGCGGCTGGTAAGCCAGCTCGGCGCAGGTCCGGGCGCTGTACACCAGTACGATGCGCTCGAAGCGCTGCCATACCTCGAAATCCTGCAGGATCGACAGGAACGGCGCGATACCCGTACCACTGCCCAGCAGCCACAGGTCGCGGCCATCGACAAAGCGGTCCAGGGTCAGGTAGCCGGTGGCCATTTTCTCCACCAGCAGGCTGTCACCGACACGCAAGCGGCTCAGCTCACTGGTGAACTCGCCACCCGGTACCACGATGGAGAAGAACTCGAGAAACTCGTCATGCGGCGCGGAGACCAGCGAATAGGCGCGCCAGACCAGACTGCCGTCGGCCTTTTCCGCCCCCAGGCGGACGAACTGCCCGGCGCGAAAACGAAAACCGGCATCGCGGGTAGTGCGTAAGGTAAACAGGCTCGGCGTCAGGCTGTGTACCTCGAGTAGCGTCTGACGGGTGAACTTGTCTTCGCTGACGGTCATAATCGCCCCCTTGTTCGAATCTGCTGCCAGTGTCGCGCATTGTGCGGCTGGCAAACACCGACGGTTTCCATGCCTATTTTCACGACTCCCTTCGCCAGCCTCGAGCTGCTGCGACAACCGCATCAGGCGAACGAGCCTCTGCAAGCTTTCGACGCCGCGGACGAGTATCTGCTCAACCATCTGCACGAGCAGGGCCTGCGAGCCGAGGACTCGGTGCTGCTGCTCAACGACAGCTTTGGCGCCCTCGCCTGTTCGCTGGCCGGGCGTTGCCGGGTGACCAGCAGCAGCGATTCCCACCTGGGGTTCCTCGCCCTGCAGAAGAACCTCGCGGCCAATGGTTTGGGCAGCGATGCAGTGTCCTGTGTGCCGAGCAGCGAAACACCGCAGGGACCGTTCGACTGGGTGCTGATCCGCGTACCCAAGACCCTGGCGCTGCTGGAGGAGCAACTGATTCGCCTGCATGGCCAACTCGCGCCGAACGCCCGCGTGGTGGCCGGGGCGATGGTCAAGCACCTACCGCGTGCGGCGGGTGATCTGCTGGAAAAATACGTCGGCCCGGTCCAGGCCTCGCTGGCGGTGAAGAAGGCGCGCCTGCTGACGGCCACGCCAGAAGTAAAGGCAGCTCCAAGCTCGCCCTACCCCACGCGTTACCGTCTCGACAAACCGGCCATCGAACTGCTCAACCACGCCAATGTGTTCTGCCGCGAAGGCCTGGACATCGGCACGCGCGCCTTCCTGCCACACCTGCCGAAGCACCTCGGCCGCATCCGCGTCGCCGACCTTGGCTGCGGCAACGGCGTGCTCGGCATCGCCTACGCCCTGAGCAGCCCGCAGGCGCAGTTGACCCTGGTGGATGAGTCGTACATGGCCGTGCAGTCAGCCCAGGAGAACTGGCGCGCGGCGCTCGGCGAGCGCGCGGTGGAGATACGCGCCGGCGACGGCCTGGCAGAGCAGCCGGCCGACTCGCTGGACCTGGTGCTGTGCAACCCACCCTTCCACCAGCAGCAGGTGGTCGGCGACTTTCTCGCCTGGCGCATGTTCCAGCAGGCCCGCGCGGCACTGGTCAGCGGTGGCGAGCTGTGGATCGTCGGTAATCGCCACCTCGGCTATCACGCCAAGCTGGCGCGCCTGTTCCGCGGCGTTGAGCAGGTAGCGGCCAACCCCAAATTCGTGGTGCTCAAGGCAAGCAAGTGATAGACGAATTGTAACGATGACAGAGTATCACTAAAGTAGCACTCTCAATCGAACGCCGGTCAGCCATCATGAAAGTCGAGTTGGTAACCAACCTGAAGCGACATGCCACCAAGATCCTCGCGGACCTGCAACAGACCAAGGAAGCCGTGCTAATTACCGAGCATGGGCAACCCTCGGCCTATCTGGTGGATGTTCAGGACTATGAATTCATGCAGAAACGCCTCGCGCTGCTGGATGCCCTGGCACGCGGCGAACGGGCCATCTTGGAAGGCAATACCCTCAATCACGATCAGGCCAGGGAGCGGCTGGGCAAGTGGCTGAAATAGTCTGGACAAGCCCCGCCCTGGAGCAGCTCAACGATCTCGCCGAATACATAGCCCTCGATAACCCCGATGCCGCCAGGGCCCTGGTAGGCAGGGTCGTGGACACCGTGTCGCGGCTAGCTCAGTTTCCTCTCTCCGGCCGTGTACCGGAGGAGCTTCCTGGCTCCGTCTATCGCGAAGTCGTGGTGCCCCCTTGCCGCATCTTCTATCGGCACAGCGAGGAAAAAGTTTTCATCATCCACATCATGCGAGAGGAGCGCATGCTGCGCGCTCACATGCTCGGTTGAAACTCACAACGTCAGGGTAAAGCGCGAAAGCAGCGCCCCCGGCAATGCCATGGAACCCGTCTGCCTAGCGCCATAGGTGCCACCGGGCAGCAGCAGTTCCGGTTCGCGGGTCAGCGCCTCCAGTTGCGGGCTAAGGAAATCGAACAGCGAGTCGTCGAAGCGCATGGTGTCGACCGGCGCCTGGATCTGCCCGTCCTCGACCCAGAAGGTGGCGAAGCGGGTCATGCCGGTCAGGCGTCCGGCCGGCAGGTCGGAGAAGTTGCCGTACCACAGGTTGCCGATGTACAGGCCGGTGCCGAGCCGTTGCAGCACCTCCTGCTCGTCCAGCTCACCCCCTTGCATGCGCAACGACAACGGGTACTCGCCACGGCAGGCGCCATTGGCGATCAGCCCGTACTCGGCGGCGCTACGCGAGCTGACCAGGCGCTCGCCGGATCGCCCCCGGCTGATCAGGCGCAACGGCTGACGAGGTCCTTCGGCGGTGAAGGCTGGAGCCAGGCCGCCTTCGATGCGCTCTTCCATGGTCACCCGCGGCCGCCTGGCCATTTTCGTGGAACAGGCTGAATTCGAGGTTGAAACTGCTCGCCGCGTACCAGCCGAACGCCCCCCAGGAGCTGGCGAAACCCTGGTACTGAGGGCCGACAGCGAGGAATCCGATCAGGTCCAGGCCGCGCGCCGCGGCAACCACCTGCTGCGCCATGGCCGCACTGTCCAGCGGTTCGCCCACGGCCGCCAGTTCACTGCGCCAGGCTTCGCGGTTCAAGCGCAGATAAGGGTCATCATGCAGGGTCGGCAGCACGGTGCGCAGTTGCTGCAAGGCCTGCTGCAGGCGCGACGCGTCCTCGTCGAGCACACCGCTGAGCGCCAGCTTGTGCTCGGCGTGACGCTGCCCCTGATACAGCGACAGCGTGACGTACACCTGCTGCACCTGCCCCGCCTGGCGCACCTGCCCGTGATTGAAACGAATGAAGCTGGAGTCCTCGGCGGCATAGGCCAGGGTGAAGCCCTCCTCGCCGCCGACCTGCGCCTGCAGTCGAGCCAGCAAGGCGCTGAAATGTTGCCGTGCGTCCATCAGGTAGCCCCTCCGAATACATCGATATCGGCAAACACGCAGGCGGGCGAGGCATGCCCGACGCAGATCACCTGATTGGGTTCGCCCTTGCCGCAGTAGGGCGTGCCGAGCACTTCGAAGGTACTGGCATCGCCCACCGCGCGCAGGTTGCGCCAGAAGCGCGAACTGATGCCGCGGTAGTTGGGGTTCTTCACAACGCCCTTGAGCTCGCCGTTGTCGATCAACTGGCCCCACTCGCAGCCGAACTGGAATTTGTTGCGCGCGTCATCGATCGACCAGGAGCGGTTGTTGCTCATCAGGATGCCGCGTTCGATCCCGCCGACCAGCTCGGCCAGGCTCTTGTCGCCCGGCTCCAGGTTGAGATTGGCCATGCGGTCGATGGGCGGCCGGTTCCAGCTGCACGCGCGGCTGTTGGCGACTCCCGGCAGGCCGCTGCGCCACTGCGACAGCGCGCCGCCCAGCGGTCGCTGGAGAATGCCGTCACGGATCAGCAACTGGCGCTCGGCCGGCGTGCCATCGTCGTCATGACGATAGCTGGACAGCTCTCCCGGCACGCCCGGATCGAAACTGACATTGAGTAGCGGCGAACCGTAGCGGTAGTGACCGAAGTCTTCCTGACGGATGAAGCTGGTGCCGGCGAAGTTGCGCTCGTCACCGAGTATGCGATCGAGCTCCAGCGGGTGGCCGATCGATTCGTGAATCTGCAGGATCATCTGGTCGGGCATCAGCAGCAGGTCGCGCGAGTCGTTCGGCGTGTTCGGTGCCAGCAGCAACTGCAACGCCTCATCGGCGATGCGCGCGGCACTGCCCGGCACACCCAGTTGATCGAGCACCTCGGCGCCGCCCTGGCGCGCCAGGTGGCTGCCGCCGAAGCTGCGGCTCTGGCTGTCGTGTTCGTCGCTGGCGGTCACGCCGACTTGTGGAAAGACATAACGCTGGGCTCGGCGCAGACGGGCGCCAGCACTGTTGAGGTAGATCTGTTCGTGACAGGTGAAGGTCAGCCCGACATGGCTGTCGACCAGACGCGCATCGCGGGGAATCAGCGCCGACTCGGCCATCAGCAACTCGAACCAGTGTGCGGCACCAGCCACCGGCTGGTCGTAACCGGGCATCACGTCATCGCTCTGCTCGGCCGGTTGCGCCAGGCTGGCGAGATCCAGCAGGTTATGTCCGGCCAGGGCTCGGGCCATCCACTCGGCTCGCTCCAGCGCGGCCTGCAGGCCGGCCTGGCTGATGTCACTGGTGGCCGAATAGGCCTCAACGCCGGCGATGCGCACGGTGAGCATGGCGCCGGCGTCATCGATGAAGGACGGCGCCTGCGCGACCCGCCGGCGCACCCAGTAGGACTCCCGGCTCTCCTGCACATGGCGCAGCGAGTGGAAATCGGCGGTGGTTCTCAGCGCGGCAAAGCGCCGCTCCAGGGTGTCGCTGAGGTCAAACATGGAGCTCTCTGGATGATGGCTAGGAAAAAAGTATGGGAAAAACTGCCATAAGGAGCAACATAGGGCGCGCTTGCAAGCCGTAGACAGCCTGCATCATGATAGCGTAGCGTCAGCACTAATATTGCCCCTGCATATTTACTATCAAACTATTTCGCCAAGATACGCTACAAGTACATACAATAAATTCATTCATCACAACTAACAAAACCACGCCCCCCTATAAGTGAGATTTAAAATGGAAAAACGAGGCCCGTTTGGCTTGTGGCAAGGAATGCACATAAATGAGATACCGGGTAACATGGAAGAGATTGCCCCTTTCAAATACATCACCAATATCGTTCCAAAACCTCATTCGGCATTCGAACGATACATAGTCCAAATAACTCCGAATGCAGGTTTGTCATGGGTCAAGTCACTTGGCCATACGATTTCCACCAATCGGTTTGGACTAACCCTCCTGACTGCCTTCAACTCCATGGAGGAAAAATTATCTGCCGCATATGGAGGAAAGATACGTACTGATTTCTTGATGGATGGCAGCATTTGGAATGAACCTCAAGACTGGATGCAAGCTCTGCAACTTAGGGAGAGATTTCTCGGGGTAACTTGGGACAACAGCACCGGCGCCAACTTGAAAGACTCACTTAGCTCTATTTATCTCGGCGCCACCGCTGTAGACACTGAGTGTGGCTTCATATTCATAGAGTATTCTTTTGAAAATTCATCTCAAGCCGAGGCTGAAATAGCTGCATCTGAGGATGATGCACTGTAGATAGCTCACCCCACTGCACTAGGGAGTATGCAGAATAGCGAAGCGTAATCCATCACTCACCTCAAACGGCTTTATCGGTTCAATGTGATGGATTCTTCCTTCGAGTAATACGCCCCCACAACTGCGGCCACACATTACTCACTAAGTTAGGCATGCGACTAGCTGCCCCTCCACACAAAGCGTAAGAACAATCAATGGCGGACGAATCAAGCGCCGGCCGCCACTGGCGCCAGAACACAGCTTTCGAGGGGCAGCGCCTGGCGCCTCAGAAATCGACGGTCGCCGACACCTTGAAGGTGCGCGGCGCGCCCTGGGTCAGGTAACCGCCGTTGGCCGACGCCCAGTAGTTCTCGTCGGCGACGTTTTCCAGTACCGCGTTGAATGTCACCGCGCGCTCGTCCAGTCGGGTCTTGTAGCGGGCGCCCAGGTCGAGGCGGGTCCAGGCGGGAATGCTGTAGTCGTTGCCGGCGTCGACGAACTGGCCACCGGTGCGCAGTAACAGGCCATTGAGGCTCAGACCGGGCACGCTCGGCACGTCCCAGTCGGCCGCGACGTTGAACTGAAACTCCGGCACCCCGACGGCCTGGTTGCCATCGTTGGCACCGCCTGCGGTGCCGCGCAGCTCCGCCTCCGTCCAGGTTGCCCCACCCAGCAGACGCAGGCCGCTGAGCGGCTCACCGAACAGGCTCAGCTCGACGCCGCGGTTGCGCTGCTCGGCATCCACGCCGTAGTTGCCGTTGCCATCGATCACGCCCTGCGGCTGCTCGATGCGAAAGACGCTCAGGTTGCCGCCGAAGCGCCCCCAGTCCAGCTTCATCCCCAGTTCGGTCTGCTTGGAGCGATACGGCGCGAACATCGTCCCGCGGTTGTTCGCGGCATTGGGCGCGGTTGGGCCCTGCTGCAGAGATTCCACGCGGTTGGCATAGAGCGACAGGTACTCGGTGGGCTTGATCACCAGGCCGTAGGCCGGTGTGGTGATGCTCTCCTGGTAGTTGGAGGTGCGGCTGCCATTGGCCGCGCTCCAGGCATCGGCGCCGATGGTCTGGCGCCGGACGCCCAGGGTCAGCAGCACACGATCATCGTAGAAGCCCAGGGTATCGGACACGGCCAGGCTCTTGTTCTGCACCTTGGCGGTGGTATCCGGATCGTGCAGGTCGCCGGAAGGCGGGCTGGCCGCCGGCACCGGTACGGGCAGGCCCTCGTAAAGGTTGCCGTAACCACGATTGCCAACGGCAGTGGACTCGAAGGCATTGCGCTTTTCCTGCCAGATACCGTTGGCTGCCAGGTTGAGCTTGTGGCTGACCGGCCCGGTCAGCAGCTCGCCACGTAGGCCGGTGGCTACGCTCAGGGTTTCCTGATCCAGCGGCGAATACAGGCGGCCGATGCGCGCCGCGCCATCGGCACCGTACACGTAGCTGGAGGCGTATACACCATTCTCCCGCGTGTACTTGCCGCCACCGATGAGGTAGGCCGTCCAGGACGGCGACAGGTCATACTCGGCGCTGAACATGCCGTAGGTATCTTCCAGCTGCGACCAGCTCCAGGGCTGCGCGTAGTTGTGACTGGAGTCCGGCGCCGAGGGCACCTTGCCGTTGAGGGTAGAAGTCGCGCCAGTGGTGGTCAGGTACACCACGGACCGGCCTTCGTTCACACGCTGCTTCTGGTAGCCGAGGTCCGCCGCCAGGCGCAGGCGATCACCACGGTAGTCCAGCGCCACGCTCGCCAGGCCGAAGCGCGAGTGCTCGTCATCGATGCCCGTCTCGCCCTCACGCTGCGCCAGGTTAACCCGTACACCGAAGCGGTTGTCCTCGCCAAAGCGCTGGCCGAGATCCAGGTGGCCGCCTACCCGGCTGTCGTTGGCGTAATCCAGGCTGAAACTGCGCGTCGGGGTATCCTCGGCGCGTTTGGACACCACATTGATCGCCCCGCCGACGCCGCTGCCACTGGGCGACACGCCATTGAGAAAGGCATTGGCGCCCTTGAACACCTCGACCCGCTCGACCGACTCGGTGGAGATGATCTGCCGGGGCAGGATGCCATACAGGCCATTGAAGGCGATATCGTCGCTGAACAGCTGGAAGCCGCGCACGACGAAGACCTGGGAAAAGTTGCCGAAACCGTAGGACTGGCGCACACCCGGATCGCTGGCCAGCACGTCGGCCAGGGTCTGCGCCTGGCGCGTCTCGATCAGTTCGCTGGTGTAGCTGGAAAAGGCGAAGGGCACGTCCTGCATGTCCTGGTTGCCCAGCAGACCGATATTGGCGCCGCGCGCCACCTGGCCGCCGGCGTACTCACTCGGCAGGTCACGGCGGCCGTCGGCCTGGCCACTGACGGTGGTGGCACTCAGCTCCAACACGTCGTCATCCGCGGGGCGCGGGATCAGCGTGACGGTGCCATCGGCGCCGATGCTGAAGGTCAGGCCGCTGCCCTGCAGCAACTGCTGCAACCCGTCACTGACGGAGTAGTCGCCCTTCAACGCGCTGCTGCCGCCAACGCCACGGGTCAGGCTGGCGTCGTACAGCAGGCGGATGCCGGCCTGCTCGGCGAAGTCGGTGAGCGCCGAGTCCAGGGGCTGGGCCGGAATATCGAGTTCGACGGCCTGTACCTGCGCGGCGGCAAGACCAAGGGAAAGCGCGATCAACGTCGGGAGGAAGGGAAACGAACGCATGCGGGTGTCCTGTGCTCTGCTGGCTATTCATGCGAAGAAGTCGCATTTGCAGAAACAGAAGACGAAGGCGATTCGCATTCCTGAACCTGGAGCTCGATATTTTTTGCGAAGAGAGGTCCCCGGATGAAATCCGGGGCGGTTGCGCGAATTATTCCCCGGATTGCATCCGGGCTACGGATTTACCTGGTGATAGCCGTTCGCTTGCGCTCAGTTCGCGGACAAGTCCGCTCCCACGAATTCAGCAGCGCCGCTTCTCCTGTGGGAGCGGACTTGTCCGCGAGTTTTTCTGCTGCAGCCCGAACGGTCCGATCCTACGCCCAGCTCATCAGCTGCGCGACGACACCAGCAGCACCCCCGGCAGCCGGGTCAGCTTGACCGGCAGGGCGGTCTCGATGGCGTGCAGAACCGCCTGCGGATCGTCCAGGGCGAACACCCCGGTCACCTTCAGCCCACGCGCCTGCGCGTCGAGGAACAGCACCTGCTGCGACTGCTGGCGCTGCAGCTCCTCGAACACTTCGGGCAGCGGGCGATCGCGGAACACCAGGCGGCCACGCTGCCAAGCCAATGCCCGAGCGCGGTCCAGCGGCTCCAGGGACTGCAGGCGCCCGCCCTGCCAGGCGATCTGCTCGCCGGCCTGCACGGCCCGCTCGCTGCCGCCGGCATCGCTGACCTGCACGTGCCCCTCGGTGACGGCGAGCAGCACCTGATCGCCCAGCAGGTTGACGTCGAAACGAGTGCCGGTGACGCGAATGCGCGCCTCGCCGACCTCAATCACGAAGGGATGCGCCGCATCGGCGGTCACTTGGAAATCCACCTGGCCGCGGTACAGGCGCACGCGGCGCAGGCCGTCGGCGTTGGCGTCCCAGTCCAGGGCGGTGGCGCCGTTGAGCTGCAGCTGCGAGCCATCGTCCAGCGTCACCTCACGGACCTCGCCGGCCTCGGTACGCACGTCGGCATGCCAGCCGGGCGGCGCCAGCCACAACGCCAGCAGCAGGCAGGCCGCAGTGGCCAGGGGCAGCGGCCAGCGCCGTACACGACGCGGCATGGCCTGCACCGCGGCTGCAGGACGCTCGACCTGGCCGAGCAGCGTCCACAGGCGTTCCACTTCTGCCAGGGCGCTGGCGTGCTCGGCATTGGCATGGCGCCAGCGCTCGGCTGCCGCGCGATCAGCCGCGCTGGCCCGCCCGGAGTTCAGCAGCACCAGCCACTCCCGGGCCTGGCTGCGCAAATCCGCCTCAGTTGTCATCCATGCGTTCCTGGCAATATTCGAGGGCCTTGAGGATATAGCGTCCGGCCATACTTTCCGAGACGCCAAGGCGCTCGCCGATCTCACGCTGCGTGAGGCCGTCCAGGCGATTCCACAACAACGCTTGGCGCAGATGCTCGGGTAGCTCGTGCATCAGCGTCTGCAGACGAGCCAGGCGACGGCTGTCCTCGGTGGCGCGTTCGGGTTCGGGGAGTTCGCTTTCCAGCGCCTCGTCGAGCGGCGCCAGTTGCGGGCGAGCCTGCTGCTGGCGGTGGTGGTCGATGAGCAGGTTGCGGGCGATACGGTAGAGAAAGGCGCGCACGTTGCCGATCTCCTCGGTCCGGCGCCCTTGCATGCGCAGCCAGGTTTCCTGGCGCAGGTCGGCGGCGAGTTCGCTGCAGCGTGTCTGCCGGGTGAAGAAACGCAACAGCTCCGAGGAATGGCGCCGGAACAGCTCTTCGGGCGGCTGGGGATCGACAGGCAGGGACACGAACGCTACTCGGTGCCGGGAAAGGCCGAGAAAATATTACAGTTGGAAAATGATTTTCAAACATATCCGACAGGCGATCGCACCTCGACTCATGGGGGCGCCAGCCTTGCCAGTGTTCAACCCGGCGTACCGAGCCCCGCTGCGCTCATGAACTGGCGCAGCAGCCAGGCCACCGCGCCCAGAGTCAGCACGCTGGCCGTCCAGATCAGCACCAGCCAGCCCAGACGCTGCAACAAGGGTTTCTTCTCTTGCTCGACCTTGGTCATATCGCCTCCTTCGAACGGATTCAACGCCTCGCGCTAGAGCCATGCGAGGCAGAACCTAAGTAACGACCTCCGGCTAATCAGAGCAGGCGAGGATCGGCCGGAGTCGCGCTCGATTTGACGAGCTGTAAATGAGCTGGCCGAGCCTGCTTTACGCCGCAGGGGCGACGCGCAGCAGGCTTTGGGCAGGCTCTCAATGATAGCCGTCGTCCTGGGTCACCTTGCCGCGGAACACGTAATAGCTCCACGCGGTGTACATCAGGATGAAGGGGATGATGAGCAACGCGCCGACCAGCATGAAGCCCTGGCTCTGCGGCGGTGCGGCAGCCTCCCAGATGCTGATCGATGGCGGGATCACGTTCGGCCACAGGCTGATGCCCAGGCCGCTGTAGCCGAGGAAGATCAGCACCAGGGTGAGCAGGAACGGCGAGTAGTTGCGGTTGTCGGCCACCGCCCGCAGCAGCGCGTAGGTGCACAGCAGCACCAGCACCGGCACCGGCATGAACCAGAACAGGTTGGGCAGGCTGAACCAGCGCTCGGCGATCGCCGGATGCTCCAGCGGCGTCCACAGGCTGACGATGCCGGTCACCGCCAGCACCACAAACACCAGCGGTCGCGCCATGTCGTGCATCTGCTGCTGCAGGCGGCCTTCGGTCTTCATGATCAGCCAGGTGCAGCCAAGCAGCGCGTAGGCCACGATCAGCGCCAGGCCGCAGAACACCGAGAACGGAGTCAGCCAGTCGAAGGCGCCACCGGCAAAGGTCCGGTCGACCACCTCGAAGCCGTCGATGTAGGCCCCCAACGCCACGCCCTGGCAGAAGGTGGCGGTCAGCGAGCCGCCGATGAAGGCCTTGTCCCACAGATGGCGTTTCTCGGCCTTGGCCTTGAAGCGGAACTCGAAGGCCACGCCGCGGAAGATCAGCCCCAGCAGCATCAGGATCAGTGGCAGGTAGAGGGCGCTCAGCACCACCGAGTAGGCCAGTGGGAAGGCGCCGAACAGGCCGGCGCCACCGAGCACCAGCCAGGTTTCGTTGCCATCCCATACCGGTGCCACGGTGTTCATCATCACATCGCGCTCGCCCTCGTTCCTGACGAAGGGAAAGAGGATGCCGATGCCCAGATCGAAGCCGTCCATCACCACGTACATCATCACCCCGAAGGCGATGATCACTGCCCAGATCAGCGAAAGATCGATACCCATGTTCAACTCCTTTCCGGCAGCGTGTCGGACTCACCGTCTTGCGTACCCTCATCGGCTGCCGACAACGGCCGCGCCGGAGTACGAGGCTTGCCAGGCCCGCCTTCTTGAGGGGCTTCATCCCCCTCGTCGAGCTGCGGTCCCTTGCGCACCAGGCGCATCACGTAGCTGATGCCGGCACCGAACAGGGCGAAATAGACCACCACGAACAACGCTAGGGTAAAGCCCAATTGGGTCGCGCTATGGCCGGAGGAGGCGTCGGCGGTGCGCATCAGGCCATGGACGACCCACGGCTGACGACCGATCTCGGTGGTGTACCAGCCGGCGAGAATGGCAATCACACCGCTCGGGCCCATCCACACCGCCAGGTGCAGGAACGGCCGGCAGGTGTACAGCCGATCACCACGACGCAGCCAGGTGCCCCACAGGCCGGTGAAGATCATCATCAGGCCCATGGCGACCATGATGCGGAAGGTCCAGAAGACGATGGTGGAGTTGGCGCGGTCCTCCGGCGGGAAGTCCTTGAGCGCCGGCACCTGCTTGTCCAGGCTGTGGGTGAGGATCAGGCTGCCGAGCGCGGGAATCTCCACCTTGAAGCGGGTTTCCTCGCGCTCCATGTCCGGCCAACCGAAGAGGATCAGCGGGGTCGGCTCGTCGCCGACGTTCTCCCAGTGGCCCTCGATGGCGGCGATCTTCGCAGGCTGGTACTTGAGCGTGTTGAGGCCGTGCAGGTCACCGATGACGGCTTGCACCGGCGCCACCAGCAACGCCATCCACAGCGCCATCGAGAGCATCTTGCGGATCGCCGGGTTGTCACGGCCGCGCAGCAGGTGCCAGGCCGCCGAGGCACCGACGAAGAAGGCGGTGGCGAGGAAAGCCGCGGTGGCCATGTGGGTCAGGCGATACGGAAACGACGGGTTGAACACCACGGCAAACCAGTCCACCGGAATCACCCGGCCGTCGACGATCTCGAAGCCCTGCGGGGTGTGCATCCAGCTGTTGGAAGCGAGGATCCAGAAGGTGGAAATCAGCGTGCCGATGGCCACCATCACCGTGGAGAAGAAGTGCAGGCCCGGCCCGACGCGATTCCAGCCGAACAGCATGACGCCGAGGAAGCCCGCCTCGAGGAAGAACGCGGTCAGCACCTCGTAGGTCAGCAGCGGCCCGGTCACCGCACCGGCGAAGTCGGAGAAGGCGCTCCAGTTGGTGCCGAACTGATAGGCCATGACCAAGCCGGAGACCACGCCCATGCCGAAGTTGACTGCGAAGATCTTCGACCAGAAGTGGTAGAGATCGCGGTACAGCGTATTGCTGGTCTTCAACCACAGACCTTCGAGCACCGCCAGGTAGCTGGCCAGGCCGATGGTGATGGCCGGGAAGACGATGTGGAAGGAAATGGTGAAGGCAAACTGGACTCGGGCGAGATCGAGTGCCTCTAGGCCGAACATGTCACATCCTCATTCAGGGTTATTTCGGCCCCAGCACGCAAAGCCGATCCATAGACTCCAGTCTTGGAGTCAAACGAGCTGAAATTGTTCTTATTGAAGTGAACTGCAGCCCAAAAGGCCACTGAGCAAAACGCGAAATGGCGCATTGACCTGGATCAATGCGCACTAAAAGACTAGCCGCTAAAGACACTGCAAGCGCTGTGGTGATTTGCCGCGCGACAGGCCACCGCAGCGTTCACCAAAAAAGCTTCGCCCCGGGGCGGGGCTCCTTCGAAAAGCGGTGGCCCCTACCTGTAGGAGCGGCGCCCCACCGCGAACCTGCGCGCAAAAAAAAGGGCGGCCACGCGCTACGCGGGCCGCCCGAATCACGGAGTTGCTTAGAGCCTGGTCACGGCCTTGCGAGCTAGAGCCATACAAGGCAAAAACAGGCGAGGAGCGCTCGGAGTCGCGCTCGACTTTACGAGCGGTAAATGAGCATGACTCACTTCGCTCGCCCCTTCGGGGCCGCACTGAAGTGCGTTAGCCGCAAGCGGCTTTCCGAGCCTGTTTTTAACGCAGTAGGGCCGACGCGCAGCAGGGCGTGAGCAGGTTCTACATCGAGTGAACGCGATGACTTGCGCTCACCCGTATTGGATTACCGTTCGAGGATCGCGGTCACACCCTGACCGCCGGCTGCGCAAATGGAAATCAGGCCGCGCCCCTCACCGGCCACCGACAGCAGCTTGGCCAGGTTGGCGACGATGCGCCCGCCGGTAGCCGCGAACGGGTGACCGGCGGCCAGCGAACTGCCCTTGACGTTCATCTTGCTGCGGTCGATGGAACCCAGCGGCGCGTTCAGGCCCAGGCGATCCCTGCAGTAGTCGGCGTCCTCCCAGGCCTTGAGCGTGCACAGCACCTGGGCCGCGAAGGCTTCGTGAATCTCGTAGTAGTCGAAGTCCTGCAGGCTCAGGCCGTTGCGCGCCAGCAGACGCGGCACCGCGTAGACCGGCGCCATCAGCAGACCTTCCTTGCCCTGGACGAAATCCACCGCCGCCGCCTCTCCATCGCGCAGGTAGGCCAGCACCGGCAGGCCGCGGGCCTGGGCCCACTCCTCGCTCGCCAGCAGCACTACTGAGGCGCCATCGGTCAGCGGCGTGGAATTGGCCGGGGTCAGGGTACCGCGCGGGCCGCGCTCGAAGCAGGGCTTGAGAGAGGCGAGCTTTTCGGCGCTGATGTCCGGGCGCAGGTTCTGGTCGCGAGTCAGGCCGAGAAACGGCGTCATCAGGTCGTCCTGCCAGCCTTCGGCATAGGCCGCGGCCAGCTTCTGGTGGCTGGCCAGCGCCAGCTGATCCTGCTCGTCGCGCGGGATGGCCCAGCGCTGCGCCATCAGTTCGCAGTGCTCGCCCATCGACAGCCCGGTGCGCGGCTCGCCGTTGCGCGGGATGTGCGGCGCCAGGTGGCGCGGGCGAATCTTCAGCAGGCTCTTGACCTTGTCACCGGTGCTCTTGGCCCGGTTGGCTTCCAGCAGAATCTGCCGCAGCCCCTCGTTGACCCCGATAGGCGCGTCGGAGGTGGTGTCGACGCCGCCGGCGATGCCGCAGTCGATCTGCCCGAGGGCAATCTTGTTGGCCACCAGGATCGCCGCTTCCACGCCCGTACCGCAGGCCTGCTGCAGGTCGTAGGCCGGGGTTTCCGGCGCCAGGCGCGAGCCCAGCACGCATTCGCGAGTCAGGTTGAAATCTCGCGAATGCTTGAGCACTGCACCGGCTACCACCTCACCGAGGCGTTCGCCGTGCAGGTTGAAGCGCTCCACCAGCCCTTCGAGGGCGCTGGTCAGCATCTGCTGGTTGCTCGCCCTGGCGTAGACGGTGTTGGAACGGGCGAACGGAATACGGTTGCCGCCTACGATGGCGACCCGGCGCAACTGGGCCATAAGGACTCCTTGCTGGTCGAAGAGCTGAATGAAATCAGGCATACACTTTAGCCTGCCGGCCGCACAGGCAGGGCAATCGCCTGACCGGAAGGCCAATGTGGCCGAGCAAACACCTGTGACACCTTGTAGGAGCGAATTTTTCGCGAATGAATTCGCGCCCACATCTTTTGGTCCAACAGGCTAAACCTCAGGCAGGCACGAACATTGGCCGCCTTGCCGGTGCATGAGGCAACAGAGTCAATTGCGCTTTGCCTGTCGCCGCGTACAGTGACACGACTTTCGATTCGCCCGCAGGAGTCTTTCATGTCCGATCGTTATCTCTCCTTCGCCAACTCTTCCACCGGCCGCCGCCTGGTTGGTGCCCTTGGCCTGCCGGCGCCAGTGCGCCTGGAACGCTGGATGGCCGGCCGCGTGAGACCGGTGGACGGCGCGCTGCTGCTGGGCGGTGACGGCGAACTGCTGACGGCCGTGCTGCCTTTCGCCAACAAGCTCACCGATCAGTTGTTCAGCGCTCGCGAGGGCCAACTGCAATTGCCACGCTGGACCGCCGAGCACGGTCCGAAGCTCAAGGCGCTGGTATTCGACGCCAGCCACCTGACCCGCTTCGAGCAACTGATCGACCTGCGCGACTTCTTCCAGCCAACCTTCAAGGGCCTGGCCAACAGCCCGCGCGTGGTGGTGCTGGGCCGCGCCCCCGAGTCGCTCAAGGATCCCGTCGCCGCCAGCGTGCAGCGTTCGCTGGAGGGCTTCACCCGCTCGCTGGGCAAGGAGATTCGCCGCGGCGGCAGCGTGCAGCTGCTGTATGTCGGCAAGGGTGGCGATCAGCAGCTGGAAGGTGCGCTGCGCTTCTTCCTCTCGCCGAAGAGCGCCTATGTCTCAGGCCAGGTGCTGCGCCTGGGCGCCTGCACCGAACAGGTCAGGGACTGGACTCGCCCGCTGGCCGGCAAGAAGGCGCTGGTCACCGGCGCCTCGCGCGGCATCGGCGCCTCCATCGCCGAAGTGCTCGCCCGTGATGGCGCCGACGTGGTGCTGCTCGACGTACCCCAGGCTGCCGACGCACTGCAGGCTCTGGCAGCGCGCCTGGGTGGGCAGGCGGTGACCCTGGATATCTGCGCCGAAGACGCGCCGCAGCGCCTGGTCGAGGCGCTACCCGAGGGCCTGGATATCGTCGTGCACAACGCCGGCATCACTCGCGACAAGACCTTGGCGAAGATGAGCGATGCCTTCTGGAACTCGGTGATTGACGTCAATCTCAAGGCCCCGCAGGTGCTGACCCAGGCGCTGCTGGACGCCGACAAGCTGCATGACAACGGCCGCGTGGTACTGATCGCCTCGATCAGTGGCATTGCCGGCAACATGGGCCAGACCAATTACGCAGTGAGCAAGGCCGGCGTGATAGGCCTGGCCCAGGCCTGGGCGCCGGCCCTGGCGAAGAAAGGCATCAGCATCAATGCCGTGGCCCCCGGCTTTATCGAAACCCAGATGACCGCCGCCATTCCGCTGGGTATCCGCGAAGCCGGGCGACGGATGAACTCCATGAGCCAGGGCGGCCTGCCGCAGGATGTTGCCGAAGCCGTGGCCTGGTTCGCCCAGCCCGGTTCGGGGGCGGTGAGCGCGCAGGTGCTGCGCGTGTGTGGGCAGAGCCTGCTGGGCGCCTGAGACCGTGGCGAGGGGCTGAAGCGGATCGCCGCCCAGGCGATTTACTGTGGTGGGAGGCGCTTCAGCGGCGACGGTCGCGGCTAAAGCCCCACCCACAGGATGGCATCACACCTTGCCGCGCTTGCGAAACTCCACCGGGGTTTCGCCGACCCAGCGCTTGAATGCGCGGTAAAAGGTGCTCGGCTCGGAAAAACCGGTGCGCTCGACGATCACCTCGATACGCTCGTCGGTCTTGAGCAGCAGCTCCTTGGCCAGGCGGCAGCGGTAGTCGGTGATCAGGTCGTTGAAGCGCACGCCGGCCATGGCCAGCCTCTCGCGCAGGCGCCGCGCCGGCATGTTCAGGCGAGCGGCCACCTGCTCCAGCGTCGCGCCGCCGTCGACCAGCAGTTCGGCGATCAGCTCACGCACCTGGCGCACCAGATCCAGCCTTTCCATCTCTGCCAGTTGTCGCCGGGCCAGCGACTCAGGCATGCGCAGCAGCACCGGCGCCGCAGGGCGCGGGGCCTTGTCCAGCACCGCGGCGTCGAACAGCAGCGCGCAGTCCTCGGCGCCCAGGCGCACCGGGCAGCCGTAGATCGCCTGGTAGCGCTCGGCGGGCGCGCCCGCGGCATGTATGAAGCCCACTTCACGCGGGCGGAAATCGTTTTCGGTCAGCGCGGCGAACAGGCGGATCACCGCGCCGGCGAGCATCTCCGGGAAGTGCCGCGGCGTATCGGCCTCCACGCCCAGGGTCAGCACGGCTATCTCGCCGTCTACGTCCAGCCGCGCATTGAGGGTATCGGAGAGCAGGCGCACGTAGCGCAGCGCATGGCGCAGTCCGGCGCCGAAGGTTTCGCTGGAGAGGAACAGGTATTCCAGCAGCAGGCCGTGAAAGGCCGGCAGGTGCTGGGCCAGGTACAGGCCGACATGCTCCTCGCCGCACTCTTCGCTGGCGGCCTTCCAGAACACGGCCTGGGCGGCATGAGGGAAACGGCCAGCGGGCAGCCCGCCAGGAGGCAGGCCGACATGCACCAGCACGCGGTCAGCATCGTTTCCGCTGGCGCGCAGGGCATCGATTACCGGGCGCATCAGCGCCACATCGTCGGTCAGATCACGCATGATTTCTGCTGTTGTTCTTATTCGTGAGCATTATTCGTGAGCCGCGCCATCTTAGGGCTGCGGACCACCGCGCGCAAACACGCAGCAGACCGATTGACTGCCCTGCACAGACGCCAGGCAGAACAGCCAATGACAGCGCAGGTCTGAGGGTTAAGCTGCTGTCATCCATTTGCCAAGGAGTTCGCCAATGGCCATCGACTGGCTCGATCTCGATACCCCACCGGCCCTGCCCGGCCTGTTTCTGCGTGCCGCGCTGCGGCGCAAGGTGACAGGCCGTCAATTACCCGATATTGGCCTGCGCTGCCCAGTGATCGTGGACCCGAAGCACCTGGCGCGCTATCGCCAGGTCTGCGGCCTTGCCGAGAGCGCCTATCTGCCGCCGGTCTACCCGCACATCCTCGCCTTCCCACTGCAGATGCAGCTGCTCACCGACCGCCGCTTCCCCTTCCCGCTGCTGGGTCTGGTGCATCTGGAAAACCGCATCCGCGTGCTGCGCCCGCTGGGTGGGTTGGGCCCGTTCCAGGTCAGCGTGCAGGCGACCGACCTGCAGCCGCACGACAAGGGCGCCACGTTCAGCGTGATTACCCGCCTGGAAGACCAGCTCGGCCTGCTCAGGGAAGGCGACAGCCGCATCCTCTGCCGCGCCCTGCGCCTCGACGCACAGCCGCAGCCCCGAGCCGAACAGGAGCCCCTGCCGCTGGCGCCGCTGACCGACTGGGCCGCGCCCGCCGATACCGGCCGGCGTTACGCCCGCGTGGCTGGTGACTACAACCCGATCCACCTGCATGCACTGACGGCGCGACTGTTCGGCTTCCCCCGCGCCATCGCCCACGGTCTGTGGAACAAGGCGCGCAGCCTGGGGGCACTGCAGGCACACCTGCCGCAGGCCAGCTACGAAGTGCAGGTGCGCTTCCAGAAACCGGTGCTGCTGCCCACCCACCTGGCCCTGCAGGCCAGCGAACCGGCTGCAAGCGGCCAGTTCCGCCTGATTGGTGAAGACGATACGCCGCATATGGCCGGAAGCTGGCAGCCGTTGATTGCCTGACGTAGCCCGGATGCAATCCGGGGTGGATATTCTCGACACGCGCCCCCGGATTGCATCCGGGCTACGGGCCATGCTGGGGAGAGAGGTGATTCAAGCGGCGCCAGTATTTCCGGGTAACCCTCTCCCGCAAGCGGGAGAGGGGAGACAACCCGCGCGCCGTTCTAGCCTGGATGAAATCCGGGGGCTGCCCGCCGCTGGCTGGATTGATCGCGGCTGAAGCCGCTCCTACACCATGCAAGCCCCGCCTTTCGCGCACCACACCTTGCAGCGCGTAGCGTTCGAGCCGAAGCTATGCGGCTCGAAAGGAGCCGCCCCATGAACATCGCTGCACTCACCGCGCGCATGCACGCCATTCGCGATCACAACGACTGGCGCCGTTACCAGAGCCCGAAGAACCTGGTCATGGCCGCCAGCGTGGAAATGGCCGAGCTGGTGGAAATCTTCCAGTGGCTGAGCGAGGAGCAGTCCCGCCAGTTGCCCCCAGAGCAGCTCGCCCACGCCGGCCAGGAAGTGGCCGACGTGGTGCTCTACCTGCTGCAACTGTGCAGCGAGCTGGGTCTGGATATGAATCAGGCCGTGCTCGACAAGCTCGCCGACAACGAACGGCGCTTTCTCAAATGAGCGACCGCCACTTCGACGAACTCGCCACCCGCTTCGCCGAGAAGATCTACGGCGGCGCCAAGGGTGCCATCCGACTCGCCGTGCTGCAGGCCGACCTGGCCGAAGCGCTGCCGGACCGCCCGTTGCGCGTGCTGGATGTCGGCGCAGGGCTTGGCCACATGAGCCTGTGGCTGGCCCAGCGCGGCCATCAGGTCACCCTGGCCGAACCTGCCGAACCCATGCTCACCGGGGCACGCCAACGCTTCGCCGAAGCCGGACAGAGCGCCGCCTTCATCCAGGCGCCCTGGCAGGAGCTGCTCGGCCAGCTGCAGGGACCCTTCGATCTGGTGCTGTGCCATGCCGTGCTGGAATGGCTGGCCGAGCCGGCGGCCATCCTGCCGGTGCTGCACCAGCTGACAGCCAAGGATGGATGGCTGTCGCTAGCCTTCTACAACAAGGACGCGCTGATCTATCGCAACCTGCTCAAGGGGCACTTCCGCAAACTGCGCAAGGAACGCTTCGCTGGCGAAGGTCAGAGCCTGACCCCGCAGCGCCCGCTCGACCCACGCGAGCTGGACACGCAACTCAGCGAGTACTGGCAGGTCGAAAGCCGTAGCGGCGTGCGCGTTTTCCACGACTACATGCCGCAGGAATTCCAGGCCAAGGCCGAGCTGATCGACCTGCTGGAAATGGAGCTGGCCCATCGGCGCCACCCCACTTTCGCCGGCCTGGGCCGCTACCTGCACTGGATCTGTCGGCGGACCTGAGCACATTGGACGAAGCCGACAGCCCGGCGTAGCCTGAAGCCATCGGGGATGTCGCGCGCGACCACGGAGACGACCATGCGCACTGCCATAGCCATACTCATCCTGCCGCTGCTGGCCGCCTGCCAGGGCCAGAACCCCTACCAGGCCGAGTCGCTACCCATGCCACCGGCACCACCCGAAGCGGCCACGACTTTCGACCGCAGCGCCTACCCGGCAGCGCCGCGCGATTACGGACGCTACCGCAACTGGAGCTGGCTGGACGGCCGCGTGCCCAGCAGTGAACTGGCCGACAGCGTCAGCGCTGGCCTCGATCAATACGGCCTGCGCCCGGCGCTCAATGGCCCCGGCGATGTGCTGGTTAGCGCCCGCATCAGCCAGGAAACCCGACTGCGCCAGTATCAGGACAACGTCGGCGGCTACTATGGCACCGGCAGCGACTGGGATCGCCGCTACGGCGCCTACGGCAGCGTACCCATCGTGCGCACCTACGAGCAGAAAGTGGCCGTGGTACGCATCGAACTGATCGACCCACGCGACCGTCAGGTGGTCTGGTCCGGTAGCGGTGAAGCCGTGGCCGGCAAGGATCAGGCGGCCCAGACCGATGCCATGCGCGTGGCCATCCGCGCGGCGCTGGACGGTTATCCCCCTTATTGATCGAGCGTTCTGGAGAACGACATGCGTACCCTGCCCTACCTGCTTCTCGCCTTGCTGCTGAGTGGTTGCGCCAGCGTCAGCCTGGAGCGCGACTTCGACCCCAGTCGTGATTTCGCCGCCTACCGCACCTGGAGCTGGATGGACGACAAGCTCGCCTATCAACCCGATGACGCCCGCCTGAAGAGTGACATCACCGAGGCGCGCATCAGCCAGGCCGTGGCCGAACAACTCGACCAGCGCGGCCTGCGTCAGGCCACCGATGGCAAGGGCGACCTCAAGGTGCAGAGCGTGCTGATCGTCGACCAGCGCCAGGACCAGATCACCACCCAGAACGGCGGTGGCTGGGGTGGCTATTGGGGCGGTTACTGGGGTGGCCCGGCCTTCACCGAAACGCGCCGCGTGGACTACAAGGTCGCCACCCTGCAGATCGATCTGTACGACGCCAGGGACGGCAAGCTGGTATGGCGCGGCAGCGGCGAGCAGATCATGCGCAGCCAGCCGCCGACACCCGCCGAACGCGAACGGGCGATCCGCGAAATCGTGGCCCAGGTGCTCTCGCAATATCCACCGCGCTGACAGGGCCAACCGGTTTGAAGGCGAACCTGCAACACCGCCCGGCCACGTCCTCCGACCTCGGCGTCGTGGCCGGTTTCCCGCAGAACCTCGATGAGCTGTTCTTCTGCTACCCCAGGGCCACCTGGCCGCTGGGCGTCGACCAGCTTGCCGCCGCCGTCGCCGAGCGGCGCGAAAGCACCGTGGCCGAACTTGCCGGCAGAGTCGCCGGCTTCGCCAATTTCTACCAATGGCAGCTCGGCGAATTCTGCGCGCTGGGTAACCTGATGGTGGCGCCCTGGGCCCGCAGCCAGGGCGTGGCCCAGTACCTGGTGGAAGTGATGGAAACTTTCGCGCGGGAACGCTATAAGGCGCCGCTGATGAAGGTGTCCTGCTTCAACGCCAACGCCGGCGGCCTGCTGCTCTACACCCGCCTCGGCTACCGCGCCGCCGGCATCGTCGAACGCCGCGCGCCGGACGGCAGCCGCGTGGCGTTGGTGCAGCTGGAAAAAGCCCTGCTTTAACGCCCTCGCCGCAAAACCCGATTGTCCTCCCTGGAGTTACCCATGAACCATCTCAGCGGCTGGTTGCTGGCCCTGCCCTTTCTCGCTGGCGCAGTGTTGCCTCTGCAGGCCGGTATCAATGGCCAACTTGCCCGTCACCTTTCCAGTGTCTTCGCCGCTGCGCTGATTTCCTTCGCAGTTGGCAGCCTGGCGTTGCTGCTGATGACCCTGAGCCAGCGCGAACTGCCCGGCCTTGGCGCGCTCAAGGAGCTGACCTGGTGGCACTGGAGCGGCGGCCTGCTCGGCGCTTTCTTCATCGCCACCGCAGCCTTCGCCGGGCCGCGTGTTGGCGCGCTGCTGTTCATGGTGCTGGTGATCGCCGGCCAACTGGCCATGGCCATCACCCTCGACCATTTCGGCTGGGCCGGCTTTCGCGAATCCCCCGTCACCCTGGGCAAGGTGGCGGGGCTGGCATTGATCGTCGCCGGAATCTGGATGATCCGGCGCGGCTGAATCACTTGCGCTCGAAGCGGTAGAACAGGTTGGGCTCGCTGGCGAGGTACAGGGTGCCCTGGTCATCGAAGGTCACCCCTTCGCCCTGCGGCACGCTGTCCTGCAGGCCGGCGAAGCCGCCGAGCAACGAGCGGAAGCTGACCAGGCGGCCGTCCCGATCCAGTTCGACCAACAGCTTGGATTCGTCGCTCAGCGCCACCAGATGGCCGGTGCGGTCATCGAAGTGCACCGATGCCAGGTCGGTGACCGGCATCTGCTCGACCCACTCCTGCCGATCTATGATCTCCAGGTCGAAGTCGCCAGCCATGCTGCGCTTGAGTCCGCGAATCTCGTAGAGCTTGCGCGGCGAGTGTTCCTTGACCACGAACAGGCGGTCACCCGCACGGTCGTAGCCCAGCCCCTCGAAGCCCTCATTGCCTCCCAGGCCGATGCCCAGCGTCAGCGCACGATAGTCCTCGCGAAACAGCGGCCCCGGCTTCTCCGGCACCCGCACCATGACCAGCGCGTGGTTGCGCTCCTCGGCCAGCAACAACAGGCCGTCGCCGAGATAGGTCACACCCTCGACGTCGGAAAAACCGCTCAGGGGGTAGCGGCCCAGCAGCTCGCCCTCACGATCGAGCAGCAACAACTGCTCCGGATTGTTCACCACCGCCCAGATCTGCTGACGATCGTCGTCGTAGCTCAAGCCGGAAAAATTGTCGGTCACGCCGCCAACAGCTTTGGCATCGATGCTCACGCGGTATTCGGGTAGCCACAAACTGCGCGGCTCCCAGGTGTCTTCGTACCAGCTGGTCTTGGCCCAGAAATACAGGCGATCATCCAAATGCAGATCGCGCACCTGATGAATGGCCAGCAGCGAGAACAATAACAGCGCCCATTTCCATGGACTCACGACAGGTAGCCTTCCTAGCCTCCCCATAATGGCGGACAGCATCGAAAGCTCTCGCATTAAGTAGTGGATACGCCGCAGTGTGCCGGACCGATGTTGCAGTTGGTCGACTCCCAGGCACATTTGGGACAGCCTGATGTTAGAGCGGTTCAGCCCGCCAAGCGGAACAAAGGTAACCAAGCGTGATTAGCACTCTCGCCAGCGTCTTACCGCACGGCGGATACTGGCATTGCGACATGATTTGCCTCGTCAAACGCGCTATGCTCCGGCGAGCAGCTTCTGTGATCACAAAAATGACCAATGCCGAAGTACCGCTCCAGCCCAATACCTTCGCCCTGTGGCGTGAAGTGGATGACACCCGAATTCGCACGCGCCTGGGGGGTATCTTTTATCTGCTCGCCTGGCTTCTGACCTGGGTCTTCAGCGCTGCGCCGGGCGAACTGATTCTTGGCGGAGTGCTAGGTTGCGCGCTGTTCGGCGCACTCCTGGCGGCACGTCTGCTGCACCGGCCCGATGGCCTGCACAAGCCCGAGCAATTGCAGCGCTGGCTGGATCGTCACTGGGGACTGATCCTCTTGACCGCGCTGTGCTGGGGCCAGGCTCACGCCCTGGCGCTGTACGACGATGCCTATAACGATTCGGAAATGGTCGCCACCCTGGCCACGGTGGCCTTCAGCACGGCGATGACCTTCAACTTCGCCATGCGCCGTGGCCGCGCGCTGCTGGCGCTGGGGCTGCTCTACCTGCCAGGCCTGCTGGTGATGGCGCTGAACTGGCAGCAACAGCATGCGATGCTGATCACGCTGACCTTTTACCTAGGTTATCTGGCGCTGGTACTCGGCCGCAATCACCGCGAATACCGAGCCACGCTCGATTTGGAATTGAAGCTGCTCGAGCAGCAAAACCAGCTCGACCTACTCAGCCGCACCGATAGCCTGACGCAGCTGGGCAATCGCTATCAGTTCAACAACCTGTTCCCCAGCCTGGTGGCCAATGCCGTGCGCCAGGGCGAACAGTTATCGCTGGTTCTGATGGACATCGACTTCTTCAAGAAAGTGAACGATGAGCATGGCCATGCCGGCGGCGATGCCTGCCTGAGCGCGTTCGCCGAGCGCATGCGTAAGGTGTTCCGTCGCGATGCCGACGCACTGCTGCGCCTTGGCGGCGAGGAATTCGGTGTATTACTGCCCGGCACCACCCTGGCTCAGGCATGGGACCTGGCAGAGCACTTTCGTCAGGAACTGGAGAGCGAGGGCCTGCTGCTGGCCGGCCAGCGCCTGGAGCTAACGACCAGCCTCGGCGTCGGCTGCTTCAGCAAACGGCACGATGGCGACGCCGACGCCTTCTTCCGGCGCGTGGATGGCGCGCTGTATCGCGCCAAACGCGAGGGCCGCAACCGCCTGGTCGCGGCCGATCACTGAGGCATGGCGGCCTCAGGATCGCGCGGGGTTGAAGTAGGGCTCGCAGGGGCGCCCAGGCTGGGCGCACCCGAGCGGCGACAATCGCTGCGACAGCACACCCTACGAAAGCCATCACGACTAGAGGCGGAACTTGCCCATCTGCCCGGTCAGATCGTCAGCCAGGCGGCTCAGCGTCTGGCAATCCTCGCGACAGGCGCGTACCTCACCGGCGGTAGCGTGCGCCAGATCAGCGATGCCCTGCACGTTACGATTGATCTCCTCGGTCACCGAACTCTGCTCTTCGGTCGCTGCCGCCACCTGGGTATTCATGTCACTGATGCGTTCGACCTGTTCAGTGATGGCCCCCAGAGACTGCCCGGTACGCTGGCTGGATTCGACGCCGGTGCTGGTGGCCGACTGGCCGGCATGCATCGAGCTGACCGCGGTTTCCGCGCCCTGCTTGAGGCGCTGGATCATCTGCTGGATCTCGTCGGTCGAGGCCTGGGTGCGGCTGGCCAGAGTGCGTACCTCATCGGCCACCACGGCGAAACCGCGGCCCATTTCCCCGGCCCGCGCCGCCTCGATGGCGGCGTTCAGCGCCAGCAGGTTGGTCTGCTCGGAGATGCCGCGAATCACCGCCAGTACCTGATCGATGGACGCAACCTGCTCGGCCAATTCGGTTACCGCACCCGCGGCGCTGCCAATATCGGCGGACATCCGTTCGATATGGGCGATGGACTGCCCGACCACCTGACGCGCGCTCTGCGCTTCTTCGCGGGCGCTGTGCGAGGACTGCGCAGCGTCGCTGGCGTTGCGCGCGATTTCCTGAACGGTCAAGCCCATCTCGTTCACCGCGGTAGCCACCATATCGGTCATATCCTGCTGCTGGCCCGCGCGCCCAGCGGTGTTCTCCACCACCCGCGCCACCTGGCCGACAGCAGTGCGCAGGCGCTCGCTGGTGGCCAGAACATCACCGATCAAATCGCGCTGGCTGGCGAGAAAACGGTTGAAGCCACGCGCCAGGTCGCCCAGCTCATCAGCCCGCGATTCATCCAGACGCCGCGTCAGGTCGCCACCACCGCCGCCGATCTCCACCAGCGCCTGAGTCACCTGACGGATCGGCCGTACCAGGCCACGCGCCAGCAGTACCACCAGGCCAAGGAACAGCAGCGCCACGGCCACGCCGATCAGGCTGGTCATCAGCAGCGCCTGACGCGCCTCGGCGTAGACTTCGGCCTCCGGCACTTCGCTGACCAGCAGCCAGTCGATGCTGGCGAACTTCTGCGCCACGGCAAGAAAGGTCTCGCCATTGCGCTCGAAGCGCAGCGCACGGCTGTCGCCAGCCAGAACCTGGCGGCTGGCATCGGCGCCGAACAGCTCACCGAGCTTGCCACTGCCGCTCAGCTGCGAATTGGGGTGGACCTTGACGTTGCCCTGGCTGTCGATCAGGAACACCTGGCCACGCTCGCCGAAGCGGAAGTCGCTGATCATTTTCGACATGTCCGCCAGGCTATAGCCCAAGCCAGACACGCCAAGCGTCTTGCCGCCGCGCTTGATGCGCTGGTTGATGAACAGCGTGGGCTGGCGCGTGGTCTTGTCGATGTCGATCTCCAGCACGCGGTCGCGCTCGCCGTCGATCAGGCGATAGAACCACTGGTTCTCCGCCTGGCTGCGGTCGAGCGTGCGCACCAGCCCTTCGCCGGTGGTGTAGTTGCCACTGGCCAGGGCGACGATGGAAGTGGTCATGGCGTTCTGCTGGGCGCGCACGCTTTCGAGATAACGAGCAAACTCGTCGCGCCGTGCGGCCTCCTCGCCCGCCGCAAGCCAGTCCTGCACCAAACTGTTCTCGGCAATCGAGGCGTTGGCGGTAATCGGCGCGGTCAGCACTCGCTCCAGGTCGTTGCGAATCGCCAGTACCCGAGCCGGCAGCGCCTCTTCGATCAGGTAGCGCTCGGTCAGACGGTCCACCACCGCGGAGTAGATGCCGACGACGATGAGAATGCTGGTCAGCAGGGCCGCGCCCATGCTGAGGATCAATTGCCACTGAATACTGCGTTGCCAGAGGCGCATGGAGGCTTCTCCCGGTTGTTCTTGTAATGGGCCAGGCAATTGGATACAAAAATGTACACAAATTGCAATTGCTTACCGCCTGGTTTCATATCGGCGGCGCACGGCCAGGCTTTATTCACAAGATTCGGCACCATGGGCAGCAGTGACCGGTGCTGATGCCAGAGCGGCCGCTGGCCGCGGCTTGGCGGTCGACTCGCCTCAGGGCCCGACGCTAAATTCCAGACGAGCGGTCTGCCCGCCTTCGTCGAGCACGCTCAACTGATGCCGGCCACTGTCGAAGGCGTGACCGAAGGACGCATCCAGGGCACTATCGCCCACTGGCTGGCCATCGAGAAACCACCAGCGCCGGCCATTGCCGCCCAGAGCGGACAGGCTGAGGCGCAGGGGTTCGTGACTGCCCTGCGGCCGGCGTAGGCGATCACCATCGCGTACACCGACGATGGAAAGCGGCGCCACCTGGCTGCTACGTGGCGGTGGACAGCCCGGATCGATACTCGGCAAACGTGCAGTACGTCGTTCCCGTCGTGGCAACCAGGGTTCCAGTGGCGCCGGCCACAACGCCAGCTCGCGCGTCTTGGCACCCGCACAGGCAGGCCCGACGCGATGCCCCTCGGCATTGATCCAGTAACGTTCGCGCAAGCCACTGCCCAGCGGCTGATCGGCGGCCTGCAAGGTCGGTGGCGTGGTGCCCTCCAACGTCCAGGCGAAACGCAGGCGTCGACAGTTGGGATCGTCCCTGCTCATTGGCTGGCCCAGCGGCCAGCAGATGGCGGCCACGCCAACCTCGGCCGGCTGCGGATCGGCCGGCGCCGCGATGCCCCGCTGACTGTCGCGGTTGACCAGCAGATCATGCACCTGCAGCAATAGCGGCGCGGCCGAGGCCAGACCGAACTGGCCGGGCACAGGGGTGCCGTCCGGGCGACCGATCCAGATGCCGATCAGATGGCGCGGACCGACGCCAATGGCCCAGGCGTCGCGAAAGCCATAGCTGGTGCCGGTCTTCCAGGCCAGGGTCGGACGCTGCGCCAGCTGCGCGCGCGGATCGCGATCCGGCCTAGCCTGACCGCTGAGAATGCGCCGGATTATCCAGGCCGAACCGGGCGACAGTAGGCGGCGCTCGCGCAGCTCGTCATCCGGCTGCAGACGCGGGCGGGCGGTCATGCCGCCACGGGCGAAGGCGCTGTAGCCGGTCACCAGTGATTCCAGCCGCGAGCCACCGCCACCGAGAATCAGCGCCAGGTTGGGCTCGGCCAGCGCTGGCAGACGAATCGGCAGCCCCGCGCTGCGCAGCTCGCCGGCGAAGCGCTTTGGCCCGTATGCCTCCAGCAACTGCACGGCAGGCAGATTGAGTGAGGTAGCCAAAGCTTCACTGGCCGACACTGGGCCGATGAAGCCGGCGGCGAAGTTGCCGGGGCGGTAGTCACCGTAATGCCGCGGCACGTCCTGCAGCAGTGACTCGGAGTGGATCAGCCCGGCATCCAGCGCCATGCCGTAAAGGAAGGGCTTGAGCGTCGAGCCGGGCGAACGCAGGGCGCGCACCATGTCGACGTGGCCAAAGCGCGAGGTGTCGCCGATATCCACCGAGCCGAGATAGGCGCGAACCGCCATGCTCTCGTGCTCCACTACCAGGATCGCCGCCGAGGTGCGCTCGGGCAGGCGCGCACGCCAGCCCAGCAGCAGGTCTTCCAGGCGCAGCTGCAAACCGGCATCGAGGGTGGTGCGAATCAGCGGCGGGCTGCCGGCACGGTTCAGCCGCCTCGCCAACAAGGGCGCCAGGCTCGGTTCGCGGCGCGGCGCGAGAAACACCGGCTCTTCCAGCGCTTCGTCCACTTGGATCTGCGGCCACACCTGGAACTCACCCAGGCGGCGCAGCACCTTGTCGCGCGCCGCCTGGGCGCGCTCAGGATGGCGATCCGGGCGCAAGCGGCTGGGCGCCTGCGGCAGCACGGCGAGCAGCGCGGCATCGGCGCGGGTGAGCTGGCTTGGCGGCTTGCCCAGATAACTCCAACTGGCAGCGGCCACGCCCTGCAAGGTGCCACCGAAGGGCGCACGATTCAGATACAGGGTGAGGATTTCGTCCTTGGACAGATGCCACTCCAGCTGCGCGGTGCGCCATAGCTGCTTGAGCTTGCCGGGCAGGTCACGGCCATGCGGATCGAGCAACCGCGCCACCTGCATCGACAGCGTGCTGCCGCCGGACACCACACGCCCGCCGGTCAGGTTCTGCCAGGCGGCACGCCCGAGCGCCAGCGGGTTGATGCCGGGGTGCTGACGAAACCAGCGATCCTCGTAGGTCAGCAGTGCTTCGAGGTAATAGGGCGAGACTTCCTCCGGCGTCACCGGGTAGCGCCACACGCCGTCATGGTCGGCGAAACGCCACAGCGGCGTGCCATCCTCGGCCAGCACCACGCGGGCCAGGTCGTCCTCGGGCAGGGGCAGCGGGAAAAGGCGGTCGGCTAGCCAGAGCAGGGCCAGGGGGAGCAGGAGGATAAGGAGCACTCGCTGCCCTCTCCCCCAGCCCCTCTCCCGCAAGCGGGAGAGGGGA
>NZ_DJSX01000105.1:0-21535 GCF_002439135.1 Pseudomonas sp. UBA6323
CATCCGCCGCTTCGGCGCGGGACGCGAATCGGGGTTCATATAGCACCGCGCCAGGGCCAGCCTGATCCCGCTGGCCGTACTGCCGTGGGTGACTTACCTGGCACTGCCGGTCAGCGTGAACCCGCTGCTGATCCTGCTGCCCAGCGCCGCACTGCTCGGCGTGGCGGTGTGCATTGCGGCGGCGACATTCAAGAAGTACCTGTAAGAACGCGCGAATGGCGTATAGGAGTAACCTCCTTGCGGTCGTGGCCGTGATCGCTTTTCAGCGGCGCCTGCTTCGCCCCGGCCATGGCAGTTCTCCCGTCAGTTCAGCCAAGCCTCCATCGTCTTCGACACGTGCGCCGAAGCGGTTCACCTCAACTTCCGGCAAATCGTCGCTGTCGAACCATAGCAAGGAGATGGTGGTATCGGTGCGCTGGTAATGTCTTGAAAGTTCCCAGAGGTCAAGGCCCTTTTCCCAGTTGTCGAACCAGACGTCCTGTGAAACTTCCCCTGTATCAGTGGAGCTATTCCCTGAAGAGCGGATTCGGTGAGCCACGGAGCCTGCTGGAATGACCGACCTGGGAGGTATCCAGGCCCCAGCTTGCCGCAAGGCCGTTGAGCGTGCGGCATACCGCACCGCACCGCGCTCCATGGTGACGAATGCGCACGGCATGTCACTAAGACTGGCAAACCTTGACGCCGCTGCTGGGAATGATGTGCCGAACAAGTCGGCCATGTGTTGGATGAGATCCAGGGAGGGCTCTTCCTTGGGAACAGCGGAGAGCCATTGCTGATAGGGCATCAGCAGTTCAGCGGCAAACGTGTCGCAGGCGATCTCGTTCGGATGTCGCTTTGCATAGGACCATGACGGCACCTCGTCGTGACTTGATTCCAAGCCGAGCACGATATGAGCTATTTCGTGGCAGACAGTGAAGCGCTGGCGCTCTTCTGTTTCCAGCGAATTCACCGTGATGATGTGCTTCCCGTTCGGCTTGGTAACGGTATAGCCGGACTCCCCATCGCCAAGTTCATCCTTCTTGACCTTGGCGTTAGCCGCGGTCACATACGGGGACAGGTCTTCTCGGATGTTCGAAACATCGACTCTCGCGACAAACGCGCGCGCTCTCTGCCTGACATCCGCCTCGTCCATGTTCAGTCGTCCTCGTCGTCGTCGTCGAAGGCCTTCTTGATTCGGGCGATGAGCGTCGCGGGATCAGGCCTTGCATTTCCCCGATGCCTGACTCCAGCCGCGGCCGAAAAAACATCGATGCTGATCGAGGGATCTTGTAGCACGAATTCAACAAGGCTTGGATCAGCATCTGCGTGGTCAACCAGCCACATCACGAGTGCGGAATCTCTTTCCCCCGGCTTGAGAACCTTCAATAGCTTCTCAACCAAGTCTTGGGATGGGTTTGTCTTCTCGCCTGTTTCGAGACGGTGGACATAAGCATGATCAACTGACGATAGCTGGCCGATCTCACGCAGTGAAAGGGTTCTGCGTTCGCGTAGCGTCTTGAGGGCGACGCCTAGGCCTGTTTGCGGCATGAGTTCTGATCCTTGCGGTTGCGGGAAGAAGGGCCAAGCCCTCTGTTGCCCCTCCACATCCGGTTGATGTTCAAAGGCGCACACCGCACGCCCAGTTGCACCGGCGCACGCGCTCTGATACATTGTTGTCCAGCCAGACAACAGATGTAGGTTTTACGCCTGCTCCAGGTTGGATTGGCTCGGCCTTCCTGTTGTCTGCGTGAGCAACGAATTGTGCTACAGCGGGCGGCCGTTGACAACCTAGCCGAGCGGCTGGGACTTCGATAGTTCCACTGTAGGAGAGTCATCATGGCAGGCAAGAATCAGCATGTTGTTCCTCATCAGGACGGTTGGGCCGTGAAGGGAGCCGGCAATCAGCGGGCGACCTCCGTGCACGACACGCAGCAACAGGCCATTGACGCAGCGAGGGGTATCGCACGCAACCAGCAGTCCGAACTCGTCATCCATCGTCCGGATGGCCGTATCTGTGAAAAGGACAGCCACGGCAACGACTCCTTCCCGCCGAAGGGCTGAAGTGCCATGACGGGCATCCCTACCTACCATGTGCTCGCCCTGTCAGGGGGCGGTTATCGCGGCCTGTACACCGCCACGGTTCTCGCCGAACTCGAAACCGTGCTGGGCCGTCCGATCGCTTCGCACTTTGATCTGATTTGCGGCACATCGGCAGGAGGGATGCTGGCTTTGGGGCTGGCTGCGGAAATTCCGGCCTACGAACTCAAGGCACTGTTTGAAGAACAGGGCAGCCGCATCTTTGGCTGCCGCAGCCTGCCGCGGCGGCTTCTGGGATTCTGGCTGACTGCAAAGCATGACTCAGCGGGATTGAAAGAGGTACTGACCGAGCGCTTCCAAGGGACCACGATAGGCGACCTGAAGCATCGTGTTCTTGTGCCGGCAGTCAACTACTCGACGGGACGCGGGCAGTTCTTCAAGACACCGCACCATCCGTCCTTTGAGCTGGATCACCGCATGAAGGTCGTTGATGTGGCGTTGGCGACAGCCGCCGCGCCCGTCTACTTTCCTCTGGCGCGCAACGACCGCGGTGTCTTCGCGGATGGGGGGCTGGTGGGCAACGCCCCGGGCCTGTTCGGGTTGCACGAAGTCAAGACGTTCCTGGCGCCGAAGCAGGATGCGCTGGTTCGGGTCCTCGCCATCGGCACGATGACCATCGGTGCGACCGTTCGTGGCGGCGCCAGCCTCGACCGCGGATTCGGCAAGTGGCGCGGGGGACTCTTCGATCTCGTGATCTCCGCCCAGGAGTCGTCGGTGGACTACATGCTGCGGCAGGCGTTGGGCAACAACTACTTCCAGATCGACGACAAGGCGACGCCGGATCAAAGCAAGGACGTGAAGGCGCTGGATCGGGTTTCCATTGGCGCCACGAATACGCTCAAGGATCGCGGCAACCACGCGGCGCAGCGTGCGCTCGGCGATCCTCTTTTCCAACCATTTCGAGCGCACCAGGCCGGCGCTCCCATCTTCTATCACGGCCCCAACAAGAATGTTCCGGAGGCCGCATGCTGAACTTGAGCCCACTCTTCTTCACCACCCTTGATGACGAATCCTGCATGCACGACGAGCTGGATCTGACGCCTGGGCAGCGAGCCTGGATCGCCAGCGCACGCACTGACGTCAGGGACTGCCTGCGCACAGGCATCCCCCGCGTGCTTAGGGCAAACGGATACACGGAAGACGTGCCGCAGCCGCGCTTCTTCACGCAAGGGTCGTGGGCATACAAGACGCTGAACGCCCCGGCACAACACCCTCAGCAGGCGGATGTCGATGATGGCTGCTATCTGCCAATGAGTTTCGTCTCGCAGACGAAGCGTCCCAGCACTGCGGCGACGGTGTTCTTTGCCGCTGCGGAAGAAGCATTGAAGCCGCTGGTCGAGGAAAGGCGGTGGAAGCTTGTCACCGACAAGCCGACCTGCATCCGCATCGTCATTGCTGCGTATGCTCACATTGATATTCCTCTGTACGCCATTCCCGACGAGGAATTTGTCACGCTCGCAAAGGCTTCGATGGAGCGATATGGCTACGACTCGCTGACGGAAGCGGTGAACATGGCAGAGCGCGATGCCTGGACCGCGCTGCCGGCTGACAAGGTTCTCCTGGCCCATCGTGAATGCAACTGGATGTCCTCTGACCCGAGGCCCGTGAAGGAATGGTTCCTGGGCGAAGTGGAAGCCAAGGGGGAGCAGTTCCGCCGCGTGGTTCGTTACTTGAAGGCGTTCCGCGATTGGAAGTGGTCCAGCGGAGGACCTGCCTCGATCCTGTTGATGGCCGCCGCGGCCCCGCTCTTTGAGAAACGCGATAGGCGCGACGACCTCGCTTTGCTGGATGTCGTCGCGGCACTGCCGGCCAGGTTGCGGGCGGGTGTGAACAACCCCGTGGATGAGTCTGAGTCGCTCACAGAGCGACTTGGCAAAGCGGGTGTCGAAGAAGCGGCAAAGGCATTCGAAGAGTTTGAGAAGGTGCTGCGCGGAGCCACCGACGCCGGCAGCCCTTCACAGGCCTGCATTTGGATGCAGGGCGAATTCGGCCCGCGCTTTCCGAACGAGCCGGATCGGGTCAAGGTGGTATCCGTTGCCGCCACCATTGCCGCAGCTCCCGCCACCGCCGGCCCGAGCGAACTTGTCGGGCGAACAAAGGCTGGATGAGCAGCGCCGCAGCGGTCGCAGACGTGATCGAGGCCTTCAAGCAGCGAGGCTTCGAGTTTGTCGGCAAGACGGATGACGGCTGGTTTAGGCTGCACGGGCGGTTGACACCGCCCCAAGCGGACAAGGGTTGCCCGTGCGAAGTCCAGCTCGACCCCACGTTCTTCGACTTGCCTCGCATCCGGCTGCTGGAAATCCCTCCTGAGCTGCCCGCAGCGGTTCCTCATCTTGGCGCAGATGGCGGGCTTTGCTATCTCGCCAAGGGCACCGTCGTTCTGGACATCTACGATCCTGTCGGACAGTCGCTGGCGTGCCTGCAACGCGCGGCCGTCGTGTTCGGGCAGATCGTGCAGGGGGAGATGATCGAAGACCTCGCGGAAGAGTTCTTCGCCTATTGGCACGGCTGGCATTGTTTCGTGGACATGCAAGGCGAGGATCTCGGGCGACAGAACGGCATAGTCGCGCAGGCCAATGGGTGCCCCTTGTGGTTCATCACCGACAACGAGGATCGAACAACTGAGAAGCTGAAGTCGCTCGGCTACCAAGTCACCGATAGAACGGTGCTGACTTACCGGGTAAAGACTGGTGCTCAACCGCGCCCCCTGACTAGCAATTGGCCTCCTGAAACAGTCGGGGATATCCTGGCGTGGCAGAGCACTCTTGACCCCCGGTGCCGGCGCAAGATTCACGAGCGTATCAAGGAGGGGGAGAGGAAGAAGGCCAACGGAGTTCTGATCGTCATCGAGTCTCCTCTGATGACCTATGGCTTTGCGGTTCTCTACGACCGCCAAAGTCCTGTCCAAAAGAGCAAGCTCGTAGATCGCAGGGATTCGAGCTATGGGTTGAAGGTGATGCCCATTTCGATGGTCAGAATTGACGATCGGTATCTTGCCCAGCGGAACATGCCGAACTCAAAGACGCTTGCAGGGAAGAACATCGCCGTCGTTGGATGCGGCACGATTGGCGGCTATCTGTCGGATATGCTCGTCAAGGCTGGGGCGGGGACATGCGGCGGAAAACTCACGTTGGTGGATTTCGACTGCCTTCTCCCGCAAAACATCGGGCGTCATCGCCTGGGATTTCCGGACCTGTTGTCTAACAAAGCCGAGGCTATGGCGAAGGAACTCAAGCGCTTGACGCCAGGCGCCGAGATTCGTGCGCTGCCCGTGGATGTCAGGCAGGCCCAATTGGGAGAGCTGGACCTGCTCATAGATGC
Organism: Pseudomonas sp. UBA6323; assembly: GCF_002439135.1. Lineage (NCBI taxonomy): Bacteria > Pseudomonadati > Pseudomonadota > Gammaproteobacteria > Pseudomonadales > Pseudomonadaceae > Pseudomonas > Pseudomonas sp. UBA6323. The sequence goes on from NZ_DJSX01000105.1 coordinate 5,398, forward strand.
CACCGGGGAAGAATCCCTCGGGCATTGGCTGTGCGGCCACTATCCGCCTCCGACTCCCATGCTTTCGGTCTGGATCGAGGGGCCGGGAACGGCTGTCCGTGCGCTCCTGAGGACGAAAGCATCTAATGCGTGCTATCGATGTCTTTGGCATAGCAACAGAAGAGGCGAGCTCCGTTCTACCATTGATCCTCTTCCTGCCATTTTGGCGGGGCATGGATGCGAGGGCTTGTACGTGCCATTCCCCGCTTCGGTGTCGGTGCACGCTGCCAGCCTGGGCGCTGAGATGACCCTTGATTGGGTCAACGGCGTCTATTCCCCCGCGTTGCGAACCAGGTTGATCGACCGCGCCCAGCAGCTTGCCACACCCGATTGCGATCCGCTGCGGGATCGTGAATGTCCCTTATGCAGTTCATGAGTTCTTGGGCGGCCGACGACAACAGAACGCTGCTGCATTTTTCGAAGTCCACGCTGGAGACCTTCCGCCAGCATGTCCAGGTCAGTGACTCTGACTGCGAAGCTGGGGGGCTGCTGCTCGGCTCGGTCCATGGGACTCACATGCTCATTGAGCAGGCAACGGTTCCTACGGCATGGGACAAACGGTTTCGCTACCTGTTCGAGAGAATGCCATTCGGCCACGATGCCATTGCACGGGCTCGATGGACGGCGAGCCAGGGAACCATCCGCTATTTGGGCGAATGGCACACCCATCCGGAAGACAACCCCAGCCCGTCGGGCCTCGATAGATCGGAGTGGAACCGTCTGTCGGCCAAGCGTCGGGATAAGCGACCAACGCTCGCTGTCATTGTTGGCCGAAATGCCCTGTATATTGAGTTGGTGCCAGGCTCAGGCCAAGGATCAGTATTCTCCCCTGTGGAATAGCGGCACACAAACCAATGTCGTCGCAGCGTGCCACCTTCGTCGGGCTGGTGGACGGCCTGGTGCGCCGGGACATCCGCCGCTTCGGCGCGGGACGCGAATCGGGGTTCATCTATCACCGCGCCAGGGCCAGCCTGATCCCGCTGGCCGTACTGCCGTGGGTGACTTACCTGGCACTGCCGGTCAGCGTGAACCCGCTGCTGATCCTGCTGCCCAGCGCCGCACTGCTCGGCGTGGCGGTGTGCATCGCGGCGGCGACGTTCAAGAAGTATCTGTAAGATCAGTACACCCGCATGCGCCGAAGTATGTAGGTGGCTTCGTCATCTGCGGTTCTAACCCTCCCACAAGTCATCGGGGCCGAGATAACTCAGATCGAGCTGGCCGCTATTCAGAGCGACAGTCGCTCGCACAAGACCGCGCCGATTCGGGTTGAGCGGGTGCTGTAGCAGACCGATCGCGTGCCCGTCGGGCGCCAGCACCAGCGGCTGTCCGTTCCTATGAAAGAGGCTGACTGGTGTTCCGGGAGGCGCGGGTGCGGCGAACCACTGGACGTTTCCAAGATAATCCCATCGCGCCCAGGTCCGATTGTCTGACGGGGCGAACTCCTGGATGAATTCGAGCCATATGGCCCGCGTCTCGGCCGTTGGCCAGTTGGGTTGCGCCGACCAGACCGCGAGGCCGGGTGAGCGCAGCCACGCGCGCAATTCCGCGCCAGTCGTGAAGGTGGCGGCCGTGTCGGTGACGGCTTTTATGGCCGCCAGTCGGGAATTGAAACCCGCCTGGATCAGAATCGAGGCGGAGCGGTTCATCGTCCCCGTTTCGACAGCCGGCACAGCCAGGCCGAGCTCATAGTCGTCCAACGCCAGTGCGAACATGCCGACGACATCACCATTGGCGGCGGCACGGACGCGTAAGGCCTCCATGGCCCAAGGCAGGCGATAAACCAGGCCACCCTCAATAAACGGCAATGCCTCAGCTTCCTGTCCGGCGACGATCGCTGCCAACGGCTGCCCGAGCAGCCAGCATCTGAGGATGTCGCGCCAATTCGCCGGGAATGGATCCGGCTCAAACGGGTAGAAGGCGAACACGCGTTCGGCGATGCCGGTGATCGCAGCGATTGCCGCCTCATGGTCCGATGCTGCGAGGGCTGCGTTGGCCTGTATGAGAAGGTCGTTTGCCTCAGCCGCAATTGCGTCCAGCGCATGTCCAGCTTCGAGGCCGAGCCCGGCCAGAAAGTAGCCGCGTCGTGTAGCGGCAGTCGAATTCGCCCAGATATACCGGCTCCGCGTGAGCAGCGTGGCGCGATAGGCGGCGCGTGATGCGTCGTCGACGTGAAGCAGGCGACGCTGCCAGAGCGAAGATTGAAGGATGTTGTCGAGCGCGGCCTCGATCTGGTCATCGGGCACGTCGGCCTCGCCTATGAGGCTGAGAATGGCGGTGTCGAGCGTCGCCATATGACGCTCCCACTCTTTCAGCGCCCGCTCGCGCTTGTCGGCCTTCTCGCCGGCGACCTCGGGGAAGGTCCATGCCGCGGCGTTGTTGACGACGTAGTCCATTAGCTGATCGAGATTGCCGCCAAGCCGTGCATGCATGCGCATGAGAAGCGAAAGGATGAGCTGAATGAGCCCGCTCTCCATCTCGCGGGCGCCAAGATCCTCGATCAACGCGACCCATTCGTCATGCTTCTTGTTCCTCGAATCCTGGAAAATGGGAAAGAGAACTAGCCCTTCAACATCGACATAGGCGCGGCCGGCGCGCCCGATGACATTCTTGAATTCAGAGACCTTGATCTTCTCGCCGTGGCGATAGAGCGAATGCATAACGACCGCCGTGGCCGACAGGTTGAGGCCCTGAGCCAGCGTCGGCGATGAGATCGTTACCTTGAGCACGCTGTCGCGCAGCAGTCGCTCGACTTCTTTGCGATAGGCGGTCGGCAAGGCCCCATGGTGAAGCGCCACGCCAAGCCGCAGACATTTGAGGATGTCGCTGTCCGGCCCAAGCCATTCTTCGCCGAGCGCGATAGCGGTTTGGAGTGTGGCGGGGTCAACCGTTAGCAGGGACGCGAGCGCGCCGCGCGAGTGCAAGTCGACGACAACCTTGGCGAACGGCTCGACGCTTCGGCGCTCGGGGCAGTAGATCAGCACCGTCTGGCCATCGCTGACGAGCCGCCACGCCGTTGCAAGGCTCAATTCCTGTTGGCTGTCCGGAAAGAGCCGAGTGCGTAATTTCTTCGGCGGTACGAACAGCGGCGGCGCCGCGCCGGTAAGGAAGCGAGGCACGAAGGGTCTTTCATCGCCGACGCGAAGATTGAGACGCGCCGTTGGCGAGTTCCAGGTTACCTCGCCAAACCGCAGGCGCGTAGGTCGCCAGTCGTTCTTGATCGGGCCTCCGGGCTGGTCGCGACGCAGCCATGCCGAGAAGTCCTCGAGTTGATCTCCGTCAGGAAGGATCGCCGACAGGCAAACGATCCGGCGTTGACCGGCGTCTTGGCGGCGCAGGAGGCGCTGAATCTGAACCTCGTATCGAACCTCGCGTTCCCCAGGTCCGATCATGTGGCCTTCGTCGAACACGAGCAAGCCGACATCGTCGAGGAGCGACGGATCGTTCCTCAACGCGAAGTCAAGTTTCTCAGGGGTCGCGACGACGATGTCACGCTCGCGGATAGCGTCCTCATCGAAGCCGGATACGCCAATGCTGCCGTAGAGCGCGGAGATGGTCTTGCCGAGTGGACCGAAGGTGCGCTGGAGCGTGGTTTCCGTCTGCGCCGACAGAGCGCGAAGCGGTGTCACGAACATAACTCGCTGGCCACCAGCCAAGCACCGCAGAATTGACAATTCGGCAATCCGGGTCTTGCCGGCGCTGGTCGGCAGCGAGACAACGAGATTGTCGGTCTGATCGACGGCGCGCGACGCCGCCTCGGTCTGCGAAGGCCACAGGTCGACCTCGGCTCTCGGGCGGCGAGCGAGCAGGGCGATGAAGAGCTCGCGAAGGCCGGGCCATGACGCCGCGGCGCCACCGGCGGGGAGTAGCGGGAACTTCTCGTGGAAAGTGTTCGACCAGAGGTCGGAGAGCAGATGGATGGCGACCCGATGCACCCACCATTGCGGCAGAAGGTTCAATTCCGCGCAGATGTCGAGGTTTTCCCGAAGCTGCGCGATCGCCCGGTCGACTAGGGCTCTCTCGCCGCGATCCAGCGCGAGCAGGAATGTCGCGAATGCGCCGAAGAAGGCATCGGTCAGGGCGAGATCGAGGCCCTCGAAGAGGAAGTCCTGACCATCGCGCTCCGGCGCGTCGGCGGCGACAGGCTCCACAAGTCGTTGTTGGAATAGCGCTGCAATGGTCGCGTCCGATCCTCGACCATCCAGGCGGAAGGCGTACACGCGTGCGCGCAGCTCGTTGACGTCTCGGCGCATCAACAGCGCGAGCGCCTGTTCGATCGGGGAGAAATTCTCCTCGGCGGCCACGATCGCAAGGAGGGAATAGGCTCGGGCAGACAGGTGTGCGAGGTGATAGCTGGCCGCCGCCATGACGAAATGGAAATCGCGGTCTGCTTCGTCGCGGTTGCCCTTGGCCATAACCGCTTCGAGGGCGGTCGCCGCCTGTTCGAATGCGATCCGTGCCTGGTTCGGGTCGCCATCGAGTTCGAGGAGGCGCAGCCCCAGCCCAAGCAAGCCATAGGCGTAACTGTGGAGATCGAAGCTGAGCTGCGGCGAGAAGGCGGGCGCGCCAGGGGGCAGAACACCGTCACGCCAGATCATGGCGCGCGCCTGGCCTCGCGCGATGAGCCTGCCGCGAAAGCCTGCCGTCGCCGCGTCCGTGATGGCGGCTGTGATCGCGTCAGGGGTGGTTGGCATCGGCTATGACCCGATCGTAGACGGCCCCAACAAAGGCGGCATGGCCGTCGACGTGCAGACCGATACCCAATTGTTCGAATGAACCAGGATAGGCCTGCAGCGCCTGTGTCAGCAGCGCTTGCGGGGAGTTCCCGGAGAAGGTGAAGAGGAGATGTTTCACGCTCTCGGGCGGAATACCGTGCCGATAGAGCGCCTCGTCGATGGGGTCGACGAGCGGCGCGTCGGTGCCCAGCTCCATCAGTCTGGCTGAGATAAAGGACAATGCATGCGACGAGGGAAGGCCGCCATCCTTATCCAGGCCGGTCCGCGCCTCCTCCAGCGTTTGGGCGCGCAGGTCGATGCGGCTCTTGGCCTCTGTCTTCAGGAAGCGGAGGCGCTGTGTTGCCGGGTCGAGAAGCATGCCGATGACGTCGTCGCCGCGCATCGCCATGTTGCGGTGATCCTTCCAGCGCAGCCGTTTGATGGGGGCGCGATAGCCGCTGTGCGCGTCGATCCATTCCGTAGCGTAGATCTCGCCGAGATCGCCCGATCGGATCTGCGGCGTTTGCGGGAGAAGATTGGTGATCATCTGCGCGGCAGCGACCTTGCCCAGCCTCGCAAGCGCTGCGGCGATGCGTTCCTCGGCGGCGTAGTGGGCGGGGACGGCCGTGGCCGTCACCTGGATGCCGGTCGCAGCGTCCGCCGGCCGGCCCGTCATGACCCGAACGTGATGATTTCCCAGGGGCGTGTCCGCTGAGTCGCACCAATCGTTGAACTGCACCATGCGCCTCCTCCTCAGCTCGGGAAGAGGTCGCGAACGCGAAGAAAGGGCGTGCCGGTTTCGGCTGCCCTGCGCACCTTCCGTTCAAGAACTTGGTTGAGCGGTATCTCGCGATCGAGCAGATCATAGAGATCGAGACCGTCCATACAGATGACGCGCTTGCCTCGGCCAAAGGCGACGAGGCCGTCATCGGAGAAGCCGCTGTTGCTCACGAACAGGCCTCGCGTCCAGGCGGCCTTCTGTTCAATCTTGCCGTGGAACGTGTGCAAATCGGCGACGCCAATTGGCAGACCATGCCATTTGGCTTCCAGCAGATAGGTCTCGCTGCCGAGCTGGAAGCTGCCGTCGATTTGCTCACCGCAAAGGCGGAACGGTTCCTGGGCGGCCAAACCGAATGCGTCGAACAGGCCCTTGAGGAATCCCTCGAAGGCAAAGCCGCGTGCCTGTGCGCTGAGCGAGGAGACCCTCAGCAGCTCGGCTTTTATGGTGGCGATCTTCTGACGATCGACAACGGGTTGGGGCTGGGTTGGCTTCGGAGCCGCACCGCCGGAGAGACGATTGATCAAGCCTTGATAGCGCGACTGCGCATCGATTACCGGGTCCTTGCCGCCGCTGCGGGCAAGATAGTCGGAGCGGTACTCCCAGAGGGCCGTAAGCACGCGAACGGCAGTGGCATCGTCGCAGTTTTGCAGGAAATAGCGCAGCCGTTTCCCCTTGGAGCCGCCGTTCGCCGCGTATTTGGGATCGTCAATATTGACCTTCAGCTCCAAGGCGAAAAAATCCGCGAAGCTCGTGTCGGAAAAGTCGAGCACGAACCCAGGACCACGAACGAAGTCAACGAGGTCATCTACAAAGCGCAGGTCGATGGATCGTATTGAGCTAATAAACTGTCCTCCCCCACGGACGATCATTGGTCTACTACTCCGCCTTCACCAGCTTCGCAGCCTTGGGATCGTAGATGTACCCGGTGATGCTGCCATCCTTGATGCGCGCCACGGCCTCGTCGATCACGAACAGCGGAACGAGAAACCATTCCTCAGGCTGCACAGGGTGACCGAAGCGGTCGTTGATGGTGATGTTCAACCGCGCGGGCGCGAACAGCCTGTGGAACAGGTTCTCCATCCGAGTGCGGTTGATGCCCGCGAGCTTGTAGGTCGCCACCACTTCGACCTTCGCCAGCAGGTAGGTGGAGTCGTGTTCGGCGTTGGCAATGCGCGTCTCCACCCTGCCCCCCGTCACGCCCATCTTGTGAATGATGTCGCGGTGCTGCGCGACATAGGGATGATCCGAGAGGGAGCGCAGGACGTAGATCGTGCCGCTTTCGACATCATCGGCCTCAAGCTCACCGCCGAAAGAGAGTTGCCCGCTCTCGGGCGAGGCCAGCCGCCGCGCGGCGGGGTCGTTGTAGAACGCTCGCTGGAGCGAGCGCAGCAGCAGATTGCTTTCGGTGCCGTTGGAGAAGATGAGGCGCAGGCGGCGGTCCACTTCCCCGGCGGTGGTCTTCAACGGCTCGCCGACCTCGGCGACGTAGAGAGTAAGGCCATCGAGAACGAAAAAGTCCCCGACTTCAATCGCACGGCGGCCCGCTTCGATGGGCTGGGACTGGCGCATACCGGTTTTGACTTCCGTTTGCACGCGCTCGAACGAGGGCCGGAAGGTCTCGAAGTCCTCGCAGGGCTTGCGATCCGCGATCTCCTCGGCGGCGCGCTTTTCGGCGCTGGTACGGACATGGCGCAAGACCGTGATGTCGTCCGCGCCGGCAACATCCGCCAGTTCGGCAGCCAGGTCGTCGATGTCGACAGTTTCGTCCGCCGAAGCGGCAACGGTCGGTGCCCCAGCAAGCAAGCCCTGATGGTCTAGCGGCTCAAGCAAGGCGCGGCAATCCGGGAGCGCGCGTAGACGGTCGAGCCGCACGGCATATAGGCGCTCGAATATGTCGCGGTCTTCGCCATGCTGCGGCGCACGCCCGTGCTGCTCTGTGAAGCGTTGGATTTCCTCGAAGCCAGCAATGACACGCTCCTCGCTGGCTGGGCGGCCATTTTTCTTCTCAGCCGGAGCGAACTCGGCAAGCTCCGCAGCGAGTTCGTCAAGATCAGAGTTACTCATAGCGTCCCTCCGCCTTGAAGCGCATGAAGGCGACGGCGCCTTCGGCCATGCGTCGCTCCCAGGCATCCTGAGAATCGAGCGCCGGAATACGGCCGCGCTCCTTCTTGAACTGGACGGCGCGAACGGCCATCTCCTTCGCCTCGTCCGGCGTCAGGCTTGTGCGTTTTGCCGAGATGGCCGCCGCGACCTGCTTCAAGCTGTCCTCGCTCATGGTCTTGGCAAGGATGGCGTAGGCTTCCCCGAAGGGGTTGATGCGGTCGATCAGGTCGATGTCCAACTCGCGCACGTCCATCGCGAAGCGGCGCACGCCGTCGATCAGGGCGGTGTTGGGCGACCCATCGCTCTCGCCTTCGGTGATGAGCCGCTTGGCCTGCTGCGTGAGGTTGAGGGCGGCGATGGCGTGCTGGCGCACGGCCTCCTGATCTTCGGCGTCGAGCTCGGGATACTTGTCCTTGATGATCTTGCCCATGCGAACCTGCGTCAGCTCCTCGGGCACCAGCTCCTCATCGAACAGGCCGCGCTCGATGGTGGGCTTGTCCTGCACGAAGGCCGCGATGACTTCGTTCAGGTCTTCCTGACAAATTCGCGCCGCCTCCTTGCTCTTGGGCTCGGCGATGCCCTTGATCTCGATTTGATACGCCCCTGTCTGCTCATTGACACCGACATTGCAGCGGTCAGAGTCATAGCCAGCCTCGCCGTAGTTAAAACCCGGCGTCGGGCCACTGTCGGGGTTCTTGGGCTTGAACTCGAAGCGCGGAGCAAGAACCTGCTCCATCAGCAGGCTGGCCGCGATGGCCTTCAACGTATCGTTGACGGCCTCGGTGACAGCTTCCTCGGCCGCATCCGGCTCGGCGATCAGGTTGGTGAACCTTGCGCGGGTCTTGCCGGGCGCGTCGCGGGTAGCTCGACCGATGATCTGCACGATCTCGGTCAGGCTGGCGCGGTAGCCCACGGTCAGCGCATGTTCGCACCAAATCCAATCGAAGCCTTCCTTCGCCATGCCCAGCGCAATGATGATGTCCACATGGTCCCGGTTGTTCTTCTGTGCCGGGTCTTTGAGCGCGGCGGACACGCGGTCGCGCTTGGCGGCGTCGTCATCGACGAGATCAGCGATCCGCAGCACCCGGCCATCGGGACGCTTGACACGCTGGAAGCCGGTCGCAAGGTCGATGCCTTGCCATTCACCCAGCGTCTCGATGATGTGCTCCACTTCCCGCATCTTGTCCTTCGTGCTCTCGCGCGAATTGACGTTCGGGATGTGAATGATGGTCTTCTCGGCCGGGTCGAGGACGTTGAGGATGTCATCGACGTAAGGCCCGCTGTAGAAAAAGTAGCCGATGTCGAGCTGCTTGAGGTACTCGTAGCCGTTGAGCTGCTCGTAGTAGGTGTAGGTGACGGTATCGAACTTCGACTCATCCTGCGGCGCGAGCACGGCCTCGGCGTCGCCTCGGAAGTAGGAGCCGGTCATGGCAACGATGTGCGTCTTGCCCCGCGCGAAGAACTGCCCGAGGTGCAAGCCGAGCTTGTTATCCGGGTTGGCCGAAACGTGGTGGAACTCATCGACCGCAATCAGTCGGTCGTCGAACGCCTCCACGCCATAGGCATCGACCGCGAAGCGGAAGGTCGCGTGGGTGCAGACCAGCACCTTGTCCTCGCCTTCGAGGAACGCGCCCAGCGACTTGACCTTGCCGCCGTTGTCGTTGCCCGGCGCGTTGCACAGGTTCCACTTCGGCTCGACGTGCCAGTCAGCCCAGAAGCCGTATTTCGACAGCGGCTCGTCATTAAAGCTGGCTCCGATGGACTTCTCGGGCACGACGATGATTGCCTGCTTCAAGCCTTGGTTCTTGAGCTTGTCGAGTGCCACGAACATCAGCGCACGGCTCTTGCCCGATGCGGGTGGCGACTTGATGAGCAGGTATTGCTCGCCCCGCTTCTCGTAGGCCCGCTCCTGCATGGGCCGCATCCCAAGAGCATTGGCCTTGGTCGATGCGCCGTTTCGGGCGTAGGTGACGGAAACGGACGGTACGGACTTGATCTTGTCGCTCATGCGTTGGCTCCCGCTTTGCGCTTCTTGCCCTTGGCCGGTGCAGCCGAAGCGGTCATCTTGGTATAGAGGTCAAACAGCCTTTCCAGCCGCTCGGTGTCGTTCTTGAAGCGACGGCCTATGTAGATGCGCTCCAGCACTTCGTCGTTGCGCTCATGCGCCGCCCGCAGGTCGGCGGGCATGTTCTCGGGGTCGTACAGGTCCGCGATGGTCGCGGGGAAGTGATGCTCCCGCGCCAGCAGGATGTCCTCCGCGCAGCGCGTGAGGTCAGCCTTGTTTTTCTCGGTCAGTGTCGGCACCGGGAACGTGTTCCAGCCGAGGGTATTGGAATACGAAAAATCCGTCCTCATCCGAACGCAAACTGTGCCAATCCACACCCAATGCAATCGAGAAGCTATTAACGCCATATTCCATAGCGGGGCATTGTAAAGAACGAAATTTCTTTCGCTTACGATGATATTTCCACCTGTAATCCCCACAGGAAGAAAATCTCGGTTCTCCGACGATACGCGAGGAACGACAATGGCGGCACCATCACGGTGTGGCGCAAAAACGAAGCGGTGAGGCGTACTTACATTGTCTCGCGCCTGTTTTCCACCCGATGCTCTTGCTTCACGCACTCTTTCTATTCGCTCACGCACCGGCTTACACAGCATGGCGTCAGAAAGTTCTGCATCTTCAATCCAAATGCAATACTTAGACGCACCATTGATAAATTCCTTAGAGCCAATAAATGGTTTGACGAAGCGAGTTGCAGTAGGATGTTCAGCCCGTAGCAACTCCGCCTGATTGGACGTAAGCACAAGGTGACCGCCGTCATTCGGCATATTCCCCCGGAGCATCTTCGCACGCTCGTCGGGGACTGCGGAAACTGACTCTACGGCGATATTAGGACCGGGCACCAGATATGGGCCAATGTTGTCGACCAGGCGAACAACATCCGAGCCGGAAGAGTCAGGGGAAATAAGTATTCTCTTCGCGGGCGCCGAGTTCGAAAGACCAACAATTACGACCGTCACGCCTGCATTATGACTAGCGAGGTTTGCCCATTTAAAACTCGCATGGGCAAATACGATCTCGTGTTGCGCTTGAAAAATGAGCGGCCAAAGAATCGGAACTTGCTCCCCTTGGCATATTGAATTCGTGGCAACGAATGCTGAAATCGTTTTGGTACGACTTCCATACAACACGGACTTGAAGAACCAGCCAGCAACGTAGTCCAGAGACTTCCAGTCTTTCGTATATGCTTAAAATATCGCCCTAAGCTCGGCCTTCTGTTTTTCGGACTGCAAAACAGACCCAAGGTACGGGGGGTTCCCACAGATGTAAGTCTCTCCACCTTCGTTCTGGAAGTCGATCTCAGCCTGATCAAGCGGCGTTCCGAACAGGTCATCCGCTCTCAACTTCACGCTGGTCCCGGTCGGTGGGCAAACAGATAACCAGTCCAGCTCCAGCGCGTTGCCACAGGTGATCCAGTTCTCGTTGCGCAGGGGCAGGAACTCGGCCAGGGCCAGCTTTTGACCCCGATACAGCACATCGCACTGGTACTCAGCGATGACCAGCGCAAGGCGGGCGATCTCCGCCGGGAAATCACGTAGCTCGATCCCTCGGAAGTTTGTGAGCGGAATTTCCGATGCGCGATCCGACTCCCCCCTCCGCCGGTTGATCTCGGCCTCGATGGCGCGCATTTCCTTGTAAGCGATGACCAGGAAATTGCCCGAACCGCAGGCCGGGTCGAAAACTCTGATCCTGGCGATGCGCTTGCGCAGGTTAAGCAAGGTTCGGGGGTTATCGCCCGCCTCTTCCAGCCTGGAACGCAAGTCGTCGAGGAACAGTGGGTTCAACACCTTCAGAATGTTGGGAACGCTCGTGTAGTGCATCCCCAACTCGCCGCGCTCCTCGTCCTCGGCAACGGCCTGGATCATCGAACCGAAGATGTCGGGGTTGATCTTGGTCCAGTCGAGGCCACCGACGTGCAGCAAGTAGGATCGAGCGATCTTGCTGAATCGCGGCACCTCGTCGCTACCAGAGAACAACTGGCCGTTGACGTAGGGAAAGTCGTCGATATTGGCCCAACGGGGAAGCCCGGCCGCCGCCCGATCCTCACGCTTGGTGTTCATGGTGCGGAACAGCGTGGCGATGACCTCGTGCGTATTGGCCGAATCCCCCGCACTCATCCGCGCGACGGTCTCAGTGAACTTGCCCCTGCCGCCAAAGATATCGGTGTCCTCGGCGAAGAAGCAGAAGATCAGCCGCGCCATGAGTTTGTTCATGTCGTGGCGGCGCTCCGCCGTGCCCCATTCAGGGTTGTCTTTCAACAGTTCGACGTACAGGCGATTCAGGCGGCTGGTGGCCCGGATGTCGAAGGCGTTTTCACTGATCTGGCGGACAGTGCTGATGCCCGCCAGCGGTAGGAAGAAGCCGAAATGGTCGGGAAAGTCCTTGAAGGCACAGGCGACGGTCTCGCCGCTGGTCAGGTCTTCGGCCTCGAAGTCCGCGCCGTCCGTGGCGAGGATGAACTTCGCCTTGGCCTTTGCCGTCGCTGGGCTGGCCTTGAGGGCGGCCAGCGTCTGCGGCACCCGCCCTACGTCGCAGGTCAGGATGTGGATGTTGCTGGTCTGGAGAACGCCGCCGAGGTCGGACTTGTTCGACGCCCCCGCGCGCAGGCGCTTGATGGTTGTCGCCTTGTTGCCGAAGGCTTCAAGGAAGGCGTAGGGGAACTCTGCGGAGTCAAAGGGCTGCTCCGCAAGGTCTGTGATGGCCTGTTCGATTTCTACGGCATTCATGGGCGTGTAGCCCCCCCTCTGGGCGAGGTCGCCAGGTTGTTGTCGTTTTGCGGGGCACTCATGTCTTGTCCTGCGTTTTCTCGGCTATCTGCGCGGCAATCCAGCGATCCAACTCGCTGCGACGAAAACGCCAGGTGCCTCCGAGCTTGAACGCCGGAATCTCTCCTTTCTGGGCAAGGCGATAGACCGTCCGTTTGCCGGCTTTGAGGTAGGCCGCGACTTCCTCCAGTGTGAGGATCTCGCTTTCGACTTCATTCATCTGAAAACCATCTGGTTTGGTCTTTCGTGACTTTGGATTGCCAAGTTTGCCCAATTCTACCAAAGGGTGGTAGGCGCTAGCCAGCAAGAAATCCACTAGGCATTGCGCGAATGTCGGCCAGCGCGACCAACAAATCCGGTCATGCCGTAGTTCCCATTCCCTGAGGCGCAAAGCGAGAGCGCGCCACAGCATCTGGCAATCCGCTTTAACGGGGAATGGCACGATGGGACAGACCAACCACCGCAGATCAGCATGGCCTGCGCTTGCCATGGTGTTGGCTGTGTCGTTCTCGGCGCTGCAGCCTGCCGTCGTCGCCGACGGCGTCGCCATGGAGCGTGAGCAGCTCGCCGTGCTCGCCCGCCAGCTCGACCTGATCGACCGCCTCGCCGAGCACGCCGCCGGTACCGCTCCGCAGGAACGCGCCCGCTACCACTTCGACTACGCCCGATTGCGTGCCGACCTGAAGCGCGTTCGCGCCGGCCTGCAGGACTACCTCGTGCCCCAGCGCGCCCAGCCGCGCGATCCCGTCCCGTTGGCCGGCGATTACGTCCGCCGCGACCGCGCCGACGACGAGGAGCTGTCGCCATGACGCCCTCTGCCGATCAGGTCGCCGCCTTCCAGGCCAACGGCGGCTTTGCGCCTTCGGCCGTCTCTGCCGTGGTGCTCGCTTTCGTGTTCGCCGTGTTGCTGCTGTGGGGCGTGTGGGCCATGCGCACCGCCTACGTCGGCTGGGCCGAGCACCGCATCACCGAACGTCAGTTCCTCGCCGTCGTCGTGCGCTTCGTGGCGATGTACCTGGTGCTGACCTTCTTTCTCCTCTCCTGACCGTCACGAAGGGCCATACGCCATGAACACGCCAACGACATCCCATCGCATTCCGTCCCGCATCGCCGCTCCGCTGCTGCCGCTGGCGCTCGCGGGCCTGCCGCTGTCGGCCTTCGCGCAGGGCCTGCCGACCATGGAAGACCCATCGCGCGGCCAGGGCAGCGGCATCCTGCAGACCTTGCAGAACTACGGCTACGACATCGTGCTGCTGATCGCGCTGCTCGTGGTCGCCTCAATGTTCGTCGGCGTCTGCTATCACGCCTACACGCGCTACTCGGAGATCCACACCGGCCGCGCCACCTGGGGACAGTTCGGCCTGACGGTCGCCGTGGGCGCGATCCTCCTGGTGGTCGGCATCTGGCTGCTCACCAAGGCCACCGGCGTGCTGTGAGGGCGGCAAGCGATGGCCGTCCCTTCGGAGACCCCGCAAGACACGCTGGTGACCTTCCTGCCGCATCGGCTGAACCGCCAGCCGGTGGTCGTGCGCGGGCTGACCGCCGACGAGTTGTGGATCTGCACCGGCCTGTCGGCCGCCGCCGGGTTCGCGCTCGGCCTGCCGCTGGCCTGGCTCACGCACAGCATCGCCGTGGTGCCCACGCTGATCGTCGCCGGTATCGCGCTGGGCGTCTTCGTCGGCGGCGGCTTCCTGCGCGCGCAGAAGCGCGGCCGGCCCGACACCTGGCTGTACCGGCAGCTCCAGTGGCGGCTGGCATTGCGGCACCCGGCGCTGGCAGCGCTCCTGGGCGGCCAGCGCCTCATCACCCGCTCGGGCTACTGGACTACCCGGCGCAATGCCGATCGAGGTACGCCATGAGCCGTTTCAAGAACGAGGTTGCGCACCTGCAGGCGCACGTGAAGACGTTGCGTCTGGGGGCCGGCGCGTTGTTCGTGGTGGCGCTGCTGCTCGGCTTCGGCTGGTGGAGTGCGCCGAAGAGTCTGACCATCCATGTGCCGCCGGACCTGCGCTCGGGCAGCACGCGCAAGTGGTGGGACGTGCCGCCCGAGAGCGTGTATGCCTTCTCGTTCTACATCTGGCAGCAGGTACAGCGCTGGCCCACGAACGGCGAAGAAGACTATCCGCGCAACCTGCGCGCGCTGTCGGCCTACCTGACGCCGAGCTGCCGGGCCTTCCTGCAGCAGGACTACGAGTACCGGCGTGCCAGTGGCGAGCTGCGTCAGCGCGTGCGCGGCATCTACGAGATTCCCGGCCGCGGCTACGGCGATGATCCGGCCACGCGCGTCAAGGTGGTCTCCGACCGCGATTGGATCGTCACGCTCGACGTGAGCGCGGACGAATACTACGGCTCCGAGCAGGTCAAGCGCGCCCTGGTGCGCTACCCCATCAAGGTCGTCCGGCTGGACATCGACCCCGAGCACAACCCCTTCGGCCTGGCGCTGGACTGCTACGCCAGCGCACCCCAGCGCATCGAACCGCCGCCGACGCCGACCCAGGCCGGCGTGCCCGCCAATGCCTCCGGCCATCTGCAGGGAGACTCCCCATGAAGCCCGTTAACTGGTCGGCCCTGGCCGGCGTCCTGCTGATCCTCGGTTTCGTGCCGGCCAGCCAGGCCGTGGAAATCCTGCGTTGGGAGCGCCTGCCCCTGCCGGTGCCGCTGGTGGTCGGCCAGGAGCGCGTGGTCTTCATCGACCGCAATGTGCGCGTCGGCGTGCCGGCCAGCGTCGGCGACCACCTGCGCGTGCAGAGTGCGGGCGGCGCGATCTACCTGCGGGCGAGCGAGCCGATTCCGCCCACGCGGCTGCAACTGCAGGACGTGGAATCCGGCGCGCTGATCCTGCTCGACATCGCCGCCGAGCCGGCGAAGGACGGCCAGGCGCCGCTGGAGCCGGTGCGCATCGTGGAAGCGGAAGCCCCCGCGAAGCGCTACGGCGGCGGTGCAGCAAGCGGCGCGGACGAGCAGGCCGATGCGCCCGCGGACAAACCCCTTCTCCGGCGCGAAACGCCGGTACCGGTCGTGCTGACGCGCCATGCCGCGCAGAGCCTGTACGCGCCGCTGCGCACCGTCGAGCCGGTCGCCGGCATCGGGCGCGTGAACCTGCGCCGTGGCCTCGCGCTGGACACCTTGCTGCCGACGCTGCCGGTGCACGCGCGGGCACTGGTCGCGTGGCGCCTGGAAGACCAGTGGGTGACGGCCGTGCGACTCACCAACACCTCGGCGCGCTGGCTCGACCTCGACCCGCGCGCCCTGCAGGGGAACTTCGTGGCGGCGACCTTCCAGCATCCGAACCTGGGGCCGGCCGGTACCCCGTCCGACACCACGGTGCTCTATCTGGTCACGCGCGGCCACGGCCTGGCCGAGTCGCTGCTGCCGGCGCTGAGCCCGATCGACGCCAGCGTGAACCTGCCGCCGGCCGCCGCGGCCGGCTCGACCGGAGGAGCGCGCGATGAAAAGTAATCCGCTGCTCAAGTGGCTGCTGATCCCGGTGGCGCTGCTGCTGGTGTTCGTCGGCATCAAGCTGTTCTCCGGCGCCCCCGGCGGCCAGCCCGCCCCCAAGGGCGCGGCCGGTACGCTCACGCCCGAGGAGATGAAAGCCCTGGGCATCGCAGGCGACACGCCGCGCGATACCGTCGCCACGCTGGTGGCCCAGGTGAAGCAGTTGCGCACCGAG
>NZ_DJSX01000081.1:0-3057 GCF_002439135.1 Pseudomonas sp. UBA6323
GCCGACGCGCAGCTGATCGTGTCACGGAGCTAGCCAACGCTGGCGAACGCGCCGCATGGCCTGCCACAGCTCGCGCTTGCGCGTTGGTTCTTCCATCAGCAGCTCCAGGCCCGGCAACGCCCAGCAGGCGCCAAGGCCCTCGATCTGCAGCTCACGGTTGTAGCTGTGCTCGTCACCCTCGCCGGCGAAGCGAATGGCCGGCAGGCCGACCAGCCACAGACAGGCGCTGGGCTGCTCTTCAAGGCGTGCAGCCACGAAGCTCTGCACGAACTCCAGCGCCGCCTCCGGGCCCTGATCCAGGTTGCCGCGCACCAGCAGCGGCCAGCGCACCGGCTCGCCGAGCAGCTGCGGGCTGTCCGGCAGACCGGCGGCGCGCAACAGATCCTTGAGCAGGATGTAGGCCGGGTCGCGGCTCTGGAACGGCTGACCGGTGGGCAGCTCCACCAGCAGGGCGCAATCGCCGGCACGCAGCAGCTGCAGGGTGAAACGTGGCGGCGGCGCAATGACCCGAGCCGTTTTTTCCTCGACAGGTTCCGGCTCCGCCACCGGCTCGACAGCCGTCTGGCGCGGCTGGGCGCCCGGGCGCGGAATTTCGATCTTCGGCCGTTCGACCGGCGTCTCGCGTACCGGCTCGGCCACCGCTGCCACCGATTCACTGACGACATTCAGCGGCGCTTCGGCAGGCGGCGGCGCCAGCAATTCGGCACGCGACGGCGCGGCAAAGGGCAGCTCGGTACGCGGCAGCCAAGTGGCTACCTGCATGGCATCGAGGTAGGCGCGACGGCGCAGCTCGGCGTTCAAAGCAGAAGTATCCAGTGCAGTCATTTGATAGGGGGGCGATTGTCGCGTGAATCGAGGGGCGCGGATAGTCCCTGAGCCTTCTGCTCGTTGAAGTGACGGCGCCATGAAAAACTGCGCCGGAGTCAGCCGTGCAGGCACATTCGCCACGCCGTGCTGCCAGGGCATCAGCCTGGTGACGATCTGAGCCCATTCTGAAACGAAAAAGGATCGCCGTGGCGATCCTTTTTCGTCATGCACAAGAGCGCTCAGGGTTTGGCTTGCAGGATCTCGATCCACAGCGCGCCATCGCCCGACCTGGCTTCGCCAACGCGCTTGAGCTGGCCCTGGTCGCCAATCGCGTAACTGCCGACCGTCTGGCTTTTTTCACCCGTCACCAGCAGCCATTTGCCATTGGGGAAGAAGGCGATGTTGCGCGGCTGCTTTTCCTCGACCGGGTAGTTGCCAAGGAAGCTCAGGCTGCCGCTGTCAGGATCGACCCTGAAGGCCGACACCGAACTGGTGGTGCGTTCGGTGATGTAGAGCAAGGTGCCGTCCGGCGACAGGCGAATGTCGGCCGCCCAGATACGCGGGGTCGGGTCATCCTTGAGATCGTTGTTGGCAGCACTGCGCGCTTCACCATGGGCCAGACCCAGGGACGCAGGGATGCCATTGGCTTCGCTCACCTGCTTCAATTCACCGCTACTCTCGTCGATGGCATAACCGCTGACCGTGCCGCTCAGCTCGCCCACCACATAAAGGAATTTGCCGTTGGGCGAGAACAGGATATGGCGCGGTCCGGTCTTGGCTGCCGTGCTGGCGTAGCCTTCGCCGATCGGCGTCAGTGCGCCGGTGGTCTTGTCCTGGCTGAACTGCAGCACCTTGTCGGCCCCAAGATTGCCGGCGTAGACGAAACGATCACTCAGATCCGAGCGGATCGAGTGGGCGAAGGGGCCGGTCTTGTAGATGGCGATCTTGTCCGCTACCTGGCCGTCCGCGCCGATGGCCTGCACGCTGAGCAAGGCACCGCCATAGGAGGCCGCCATCAGGAAACGTCCGCTGCGGTCCGTGGACAGGTAGGCCATGCTGTCGGCCAGCGGCGCCTGGCCGATTTTCTCCAGATGCCCGGTCTTGGCGTCTATGCGGTAACTGAGCACGGTGAAGGGCGCGACGCGCTGCGCAGCAAACAACAGGGTGCCGTCAGGAGACAGGGCCATGGGGTTCACCTTGTCGCCAGCCTGGATCTGTTCGACCAGTTCGATGGCACCGGTGGCGTCATTCAGGCGGTACTGCGAGATCAGCCCGTCGTTAGGGCTCGAGATGTAGGCGAAGGTGGCAGCGTGTGCGGACATCACCAGGGTCGAAGCGAGGGTGGCGGCGAATACGAGGGGTCTGATCATGATGGCGGCCTTGCTATTGTGATTATTGTGGTCAGTCATCGTACGACTATGTAACTATTCATTGCAATGACTCATTAACCGCCGAAAACTCCGCATCCAGCGGTTCAAGCCGGCACCTCGCCAGCCGATATCCCATAACGAAAACAATTCTGACTGCCCGCCCCCAGTGAGGCTTACATGCTGCTACGCAACTGGAACATCGCTCCTCGCGCTGCCTTTGGTTTTGCCCTGATCGCTCTGATGGTGGCCTTTCTCGGCGTGTTCTCGCTCGCCACCATGTCGAATATCCGCGAGCGGGCCACCAACATCGAAACCGACTGGGTGCCGAGCATCCGCGCCGTCGACTCCATTCGCGAGAACATGCTGCGCATCCGCACCATTTCCCTGCGCGTGGCGCTGGACCCCGACCCGAACAACGTCGACACCTACCTGAGCCAATACGAGGCGCGCAACAAGGTGCTCGAACAGAACATCCGCGACTTCGAGCCCTTCATCGATACGCCGGAAGAGCAGCGCATCTACGACCAGTTCCGCCGCGACTTCGCCGCCTACCAGCGCGGTATGGCCGACTCCTTCGTGCTGGCCCGCAGCAGTAACAGCGAAGCACTCAACAAGCTGCTGCTGGTGGACATGAAGCCGGTAGTCGACGGCACCGGCGCTCAGCTCGCCGAACTCGGCGAGATCTACAGCAAGGGCATTGCCCTGGAAGGCCAGGTGTCGGCGGACGAGTACGCCCGCTCACAGTTGATCGTCATTGCCGTGATCGCCCTCGCCGCGCTGGTCACCGTACTGCTGGCCTGGCTGCTAACCCGTAGCATCGTCGGCCCGCTCAAAGGTGCCGTGGAAGCGGCCCAGCATGTCGCCGCCGGCGACCTGACCC
>NZ_DJSX01000106.1:0-54050 GCF_002439135.1 Pseudomonas sp. UBA6323
GCCGGCTTCGGAATGAACGCCGAGGGGCTTCTTGGACATGTCGAACTCCTTCTCGTAGAGCGAGTTTTCAGGCTTGCCGGCGGCCCGGTGCGGGCCGCTCGCGGCCAGCGGTGTTACAAACTCAGGAAGCCGTCATACAGCCCGTAGGCGGCGATGGCGGCGCCGATCAGTACGACGATGAAAATCAGTTTCTCGATGCTGGTGAAAATGGCTTGGCCCATTTCGCGCTTGGCCTTGGCGAAGAGGATCGCGCCAGGTGCGTAGAGCAGTGCCGAGAGCAGCAGGTACTGAATGCCGGCGGCGTACACCAGCCACACCGCGTACAGGGTCGAGATACCGGCGATCAGCAGATCCTTGTTGCGCTCGCCGGCGGCGTTCTCGTAGGTCTCGCCGCGCACTGCCAGCAGCACCGCATAGGCGCTGGACCAGAAGTAAGGCACCAGGATCATCGAGGTGGCCAGGTACAGCAGGCTGAGGTAGGTGGAGGCGTTGAACAGGGTGATGATCAGGAACAGCTGGATCAGCCCGTTGGACAGCCACAGCGCATTGGCCGGAACCTGGTTGGCGTTCTCCTTGCGCAGGAAGGCCGGCATGGTGTGGTCGCGGGCACTGGCGAAGAGGATCTCGGCGCACAACAGGGTCCAGGACAGCAGGGCACCGGCCAGCGAGACGATCAGACCAATGGCGATCAGCTGCGCGCCCCAGGGGCCGACCACCTGTTCAAGCACCCCGGCCATGGACGGGTTCTTCAACCCGGCCAGTTCGGCCTGAGCCATGATGCCTTGCGACAGGATGTTGACCAGCACCAGCAGCAGAAGCACGCCGACGAAACCGATCACCGTGGCCTTGCCGACATCGCTGCGCTTCTCGGCGCGGGCCGAGAAGATGCTCGCGCCCTCGATGCCGATGAACACCCAGACGGTGACCAGCATCATGTTGCGCACCTGATCCATCACGCTGCCCAGCTCCGGGTTACCCCGGCCCCAGAAGTCCGCGGTGAACACGTCGAGCTTGAAGGCGATCGCGGCGATGACGATGAACAGCGCCAGCGGCAGCATCTTGGCGATGGTGGTGACGGTGTTGATGAAGGCCGCTTCCCGGATCCCGCGCAGCACCAGGAAGTGCAGCAACCACAGCAGCACCGAGGCGCAGATCACCGCCGGCAGGGTGTTGCCCTCGCCGAATACCGGGAAGAAGTAACCCAGGGTGGAGAACAGCAGCACCATGTAGCTGACATTCCCGATCCATGCGCTGATCCAGTAGCCCCAGGCCGAGGAGAAGCCCATGTAGTCGCCGAAACCGGCCTTGGCGTAGGCGTACACCCCGCCGTCGAGTTCGGGCTTGCGGTTGGCCAGGGTCTGGAACACGAACGCCAGGGTCAGCATGCCGACCCCGGTGATCAACCAGCCGATCAGCGTGGCGCCGGCGCTGGCGCTGGCCGCGATGTTTTGTGGAAGGGAAAAGATACCGCCGCCGACCATGGAGCCGACGACCAGCGCAATCAATGCGCCGAGGCGGAGTTTTTGTGTCGAGTCAGACATCTCAATTACCTCCGTGTCACAAGGGGACATAGGCATTGAGCGCGTTTGGCGAGCACTGCATCCTGACTTGAATCAATAGTCAGGGTTCGTCAACGCACATCCATGTAAACAAGCGTTGCCGAGCACCTGAACGGGTCAGGAATACTGCTCCGACCGGCACGCTGAGGCGCCAGTGATGACACGATAGTCCGAACTTTTCGTTACGCAATGATGGCAGTTTGAGATGGGGTGAGGCGAAGGAGAAATCGGCGGGGCGTTTGGCCCCGCTCGAAGCGCCGGCCGGGTAGGCTGGCGCAGACCCGAAGGTCAGGAGGAGATGACACGGCGCCAGGCGGGTAGCCCCTGCAGGCAGTTGCGCCGTGTGGGTACAGCATGCCGTGGAAAGCTTTCAGCCAGCTTTCCACGGCATGACTTGTCGATGACGTCGGCGCTTAACCGATGGTCATCAGGCTGGCGTTGCCGCCGGCCGCAGCGGTGTTGACGCTCAGGGCGTGCTCCACCAGCAGGCGTTCCAGGGCGATGTCGGTCTCGCCCTTGTTCAGGCCATGCACGCCGACGATGGCGCCCTTGCGCTGCGCCGCCTGCTCGCTGACTGCGCGCAGCTGGTCGGAGTCGCCGTGGTGCAGGATGGCGTCCAGCTCCACGTCGACGCTGTTCCAGTCGGCTACCAACTGAATGTGCTTCTGCACCTCCTTCGGCAGTTCGGCATGCAGCGCGCGCTGGCTGTCCAGCCAGATCGCCTGGCTGCCCACCGCCAGAGTGGCAGCCAGCTGGGCCAGCAGGTCGCTGCGCTCGTCGGCCAGGTTCAGCACGTGCTCACGCGGCAGCAGGGTGTAGCTGTTGCGCTCGCCGGTCGGGCCGGTGAGGCTGTGGCTGCTGTAGCTTTGCGACAGCGCGCGGTACTGCTCGAACAGCGCGGCGATGGCTGGCTCCTGCTTGCCTGCCCACTCGGCGAAGGCGGCGCGTGCCTTGTCCAGCTCGGTCGGTGCCGGTAGCGCCTGCACTTCGGCCTGTTGCAGGTAGCTGGCAACGGCCTCCTGTGGGCGGGTCGACAGCAGGCGGTACAGGTACAGCGGGCCACCGGCTTTCGGACCGGTGCCGGACAGGCCTTCACCACCGAACGGCTGCACGCCGACCACGGCGCCGACCATGTTGCGGTTTACATACAGGTTGCCGACCTTGGCGGTGCCGACCACCTGGGCGATGGTCTCGTCGATGCGGGTGTGCACGCCGAGGGTCAGGCCGTAGCCGCTGTCGTTGATCTGCTGCAGCAGCTTGCCCAGATCCGCGCGCTGGTAACGCACCACGTGCAGCACCGGGCCGAATATCTCGCGCTTCATCTCGTCGAAGCTGTCCAGCTCGATCAGGGTCGGTACGACGAAGGTGCCGCGCTTGATCTCGTCACCATTGACGCGCGCCAGCTGAGTGACCTTGCGGCCTTTTTCGCGCAGCTTGGCGATATGGGTTTCGATGCCGGCCTTGGCTTCGGCGTCGATCACCGGGCCGATGTCGGTGTTCAGGCGTTCCGGGTTGCCGAGGGTGTATTCGGCCATGGCGCCCTTGAGCATGGTCAGCACGCGGTCGGCCACGTCGTCCTGCACGCACAGCACGCGCAGGGCCGAGCAGCGCTGGCCGGCGCTGTCGAAGGCAGAGGAGACCACGTCCATCACCACCTGCTCGGTCAGCGCCGAGGAGTCGACGATCATGGCGTTGAGGCCACCAGTTTCGGCGATCAGCGGGATGGTACGGCCTTGCGCGTCGAGGCGCCCGGCGATGTTGCGTTGAAGGAGGCCGGCCACTTCGGTGGAACCGGTGAACATCACGCCACGCACGCGCTCGTCACCTACCAGACGTGCGCCGACGGTTTCGCCACGGCCCGGCAGCAGCTGCACGGCGCCGGCCGGTACGCCGGCTTCGAGCAAAATGCGCACAGCCTGGGCGGCGATCAGTGGGGTCTGCTCGGCCGGCTTGGCCAGCACGGTGTTGCCGGCGGCCAGCGCGGCACAGACCTGACCGGTGAAGATCGCCAATGGGAAGTTCCACGGGCTGATGCACACCACTGGGCCAAGCGGGCGGTGGCTGTCATTGCCGAAGCTGCGCGCCTGGATTGCGTAGTAACGGAGGAAGTCCACTGCCTCGCGTACTTCGGCGATGGCATTGGCGAAGCTCTTACCGGACTCGCGCACCAGCAGGCCCATCAGTTGTTGCAGCTCGGCTTCCATCAGGTCGGCGGCGCGTTCCAGCACGGCGGCGCGCTCGGTCGGCAAGGTGGACTGCCAGATCTGCCCGCTGGCCAGGGCGCAGAGGATGGCGCTGTCGACATCCTTGACGCTGGCTTCGCGCACGTGGCCGACCAGGTCGCGGTGATCGGCCGGGTTGCGCACCGGCTCCGGCTCGCCCGGGTTGGCGCTTTCGCAGCCAAGCATCGGTTCGGCCAGGTAGCTATGGTTGACGGTCGACAGCAGCGCCGAGGACAGCGAGCCGAGACGGTGTTCGTTGGCCAGGTCGAGGCCGGCGGAGTTGACCCGCTCGCTACCGTACAGGTCACGCGGCAGCGCGATGCGCGGATGCGGCAGGCCGACGGTGCCTTCCTGCGCGGCCATCTGCTCGACCTGCTGCACTGGGTCGAGGACCAGATCCTTGAGCGAGATGCTGTGGTCGGCGATGCGGTTGACGAAGCTGGTGTTGGCGCCGTTTTCCAGCAGGCGGCGAACCAGGTAGGCCAGCAGGGTTTCGTGGCTGCCCACCGGCGCGTAGATGCGGCACGGACGGTTGAGCTTGCCATCCTTGATCTTGCCCACCACCTGCTCGTACAGCGGCTCGCCCATGCCGTGCAGGCACTGGAACTCGTACTGGCCCGGGTAGTAGTTCTGCCCGGCCAGGTTGTAGATGGCCGACAGCGAGTGGGCGTTATGCGTGGCGAACTGTGGGTAGATGGCTTCCGGCGCGGCCAAGAGCTTGCGCGCGCAGGCAATGTAGGACAGGTCGGTGTACGGCTTGCGCGTGTAGACCGGGTAGCCTTCCAGGCCGTTGACCTGGGCCAGCTTGATTTCGCTGTCCCAGTAGGCGCCCTTGACCAGACGGATCATCAGGCGATGACGGCTGCGCTTGGCAAGGTCGATGACGTAGTCGATCACGTACGGGCAGCGCTTCTGGTAGGCCTGGATGACGAAGCCGATGCCGTTCCAGCCAGCGAGGCTCGGCTCGAAACACAGGCGCTCGAGCAGATCCAGCGACAGCTCCAGGCGGTCGGCTTCCTCGGCGTCGATGTTGATGCCGATGTCGTACTGCTTGGCCAGTTGGGTCAGGCCCAGCAAGGTCGGGTACAGCTCGTCCATCACGCGCTCGTACTGGGCGCGGCTGTAGCGTGGGTGCAGGGCGGAGAGCTTGATCGAGATGCCCGGACCTTCATAGATGCCGCGGCCATGGGAGGCCTTGCCGATGGCGTGGATGGCCTGCTCGTAGGAGGCCAGGTAGCGCTTGGCGTCTTCTTCGGTCAGCGCGGCTTCACCGAGCATGTCGTAGGAATAGCGGAAGCCCTTGGCTTCCAGGTTCGCGGCGTTGGCCAGGGCTTCGGCGATGGTTTCGCCGGTAACGAACTGCTCGCCCATCAGGCGCATGGCCATGTCCACGCCCTTGCGGATCACCGGCTCGCCACTCTTGCCGATGATGCGGTTGAGCGCCGAGGTCATGCCGGCCTCGTTGTGGGTGGACACCAGTTTGCCGGTGATCAGCAGGCCCCAGCTCGCCGCGTTGACGAACATCGACGGGCTCTGGCCGAGGTGCTGGCTCCAGTTGCCGTTGGCGATCTTGTCGCGGATCAGCGCGTCACGGGTGGCCTTGTCGGGGATACGCAGCAGGGCTTCGGCCAGGCACATCAGCGCCACGCCTTCCTGCGACGACAGCGAGAATTCCTGCAGCAGGCCTTGCACCAGGCCCTGGCGGCCGCTGGCATTCTTCTGGTTGCGCAGCTTCTCGGCGATGCCGAGAGCCAGTTTCTGCGAGGCCTCGGCCTGCTGCGGGTTCAGGCGCGCCTGCTCCAGCAGCATCGGCACCACTTCGGTTTCCGGACGGCGGTAGGCGCTGGTGATGGCGGCGCGCAGCACCGACTGCGGCAGGATGCTCTCGGCGAAATCGAGGAATACCTGCAGGCCTTGTTCGGTCAGCGACTCCAGCGCTTCTTCACCGGCGGCAGCGGCCAGGCCGGCATGCTCGGCGGGCGTCAGGCCACTCTCGACTTGCTCCAGATAATTGAAGATCGCCTGCTTGATCATCCAGTGCGGGGTGCGGTCGATCTTTGCCGCAGCGGTCTTCAAGCGCTCGCGGGTGGCATCGTCGAGTTTTACGCCAAGGGTCGTGGTAGCCATGGAGGGTGTCCTACTTGTTCGGGTTATTCACGGCAAAAAGTTGCAGGAGATTAATCCCGGAAATATACAGGTGCAACCAGGTGCAACCATTATTTTTCGGTGACCCGACGGACGTTGCTCGTTATCCGAGACGCTCCGGATTAGCTAATAAGGTAAAGGTGCAACCCGCCTCTGTGGCCGTTGTATTGGAGGATAGTCCATCGCCAAGGCTGGGGCGCGACACGTCTTGATCGCCGGAACCCTTCAGAGCGCCTCGAATACCAACTGCGACGCCACCGCGAACATCATCGCCGCCACGCCCAGATCGATCAGGCGCCACGTCAACGGCCTTGCCAGCCAAGGCGCCAGCCAGGCCGCGCCGAGTGCCAGAGTGCTGAACCAGAGAAAGGAGGCGCTGGCCGCCCCCGCTGCATACGCGCCGGGCTCGGGTTGCTGGGCACCGAGCGAGCCGATCAGCAGCACCGTATCCAGATAGACGTGCGGGTTGAGCAGGGTAACCGCCAGCGCCGCGAGCATCACCGCTCGAAGCGAGCGGGGTTCGCCGCCGGCCGCCTTCAACGCTTGCGGGCGAGCGGCGCGTAGCAGCGCCTGGCTGCCGTACCAGATGAGAAAGGCGGCACCGCCCCAGCGGGCGATGGCCAGCAGCGTCGGGCTCTGCGTCAGCAAGGTGGCCAGGCCGAACACGCCGGCCGCTACCAGCACCGCGTCGCAGGCGATGCACAACGCGGCCACCGGCAGGTGATGTTCGCGGCGCAGGCTCTGTGCCAGGACAAAAGCATTCTGGGCGCCGATGGCCATGATCAGACCGATGGCCACCAACAGGCCGTTACCGTAGCTCTGCCACATCAGGCTGGCTCCGGCAGGGACGCCGCTGACAGGGCGCGCAGGGTAGACAGCGCCTTTTCGGCTCGCTCGATGGGCACGAAGAGATGGTCGTGGTGAAAGCCAGCGACCACGTTGCAACTGATCCCTGCCTGCGCCAGAGCGGTGGAGAAGGAAGCGGTCAAGCCGACAGCGGCCAGCGACGAATGCACCTCAAGGGTGATCCAGGCTGCGACATAGTCGTAGCTCAGGTTGTGCGCGTCGGCGACTTCGCGCGGCAGCACCAGGCTAAGGCCTTCGGTTTCGCGCAGGCTGGCGATGGGCAGCAGGCCGCTGCAGTCATGCTCGGCTGCGACGCAGCAGAACACGTACTCACCGGGGTTGAGCTGCGGCGTCATGCTTTGCAGCAGGCGCGCGAGGTCGGTTTCGCCAGACATGGCAGGCTCCTGATCGTGGGTGAATGCTGGCGAGTCTGCGGCGACCGGATGTATAAGAGAAAGCAATATTGCTGATCACTCATTAGGAAAATCGATGTTCGATTACAAACTCCTGGCTGCCCTGGCAGCGGTGGTGGAGCAGGCCGGCTTCGAACGTGCGGCGCAGGTGCTGGGCCTGTCGCAGCCGGCGGTTTCGCAGCGCATCAAGTTGCTCGAGGCGCGGGTTGGCCAGCCGGTGCTGGTGCGCGCCACGCCGCCGGCACCCACCGAGACCGGTCGACGTCTGCTCAACCACGTGCAGCAGGTGCGCTTGCTCGAGCGCGATCTGCAGGGGCAAGTGCCGGGGCTGGATGAACAGGCCTTGCCCGAGCGTCTGCGTATCGCCATCAACGCCGATAGTCTGGCCACCTGGTGGGCGGCGGCCACGGCCGGGTTCTGCGCCGCGCAGCAGGTGTTGATGGAGCTGGTGGTGGAAGATCAGGAAGTCGGTCTCAAACGAATGCGCGCGGGTGAAGTGGCAGGCTGCGTGTGTGCGGCCGAGCGTCCGGTGGCGGGCGCGCGCAGCCTGGCGCTGGGGGCGATGCGTTATCGCGCGCTGGCCAGCCCGGCCTTCATCGCCCGACACTTTCCCGCTGGCGTCACGGCCGAGGCGCTGGCGCGGGCGCCGGCCATCGTTTACGGCCCAGATGATCAACTGCAGCACCGCTACCTCGCGGGGCTGGGGGTGACCGGAGCCTTTGCCTATCACTTATGCCCCTCATCGGAAGGCTTCGTACGGCTGACCGAAGGCGGCCTGGGTTGGGGCCTGGTGCCGGAGTTGCAGGTACGTGAGGCGTTGGCCGGCGGCAGGCTGGTGGATCTGGTGCCGGAGCGCTTCATCGAAGTGCCGCTGTACTGGCACCACTGGCGCAACGGCGGTGAACTGCTCGGCGAGTTGACCGAACAGCTGCGTCGCCACTCGGCTTCGGTGCTGGTGTCGCTGCACTCCTAGGCGGCCTGCAGGGTCGTCGTTCTGGCCGCCGCCGACAGCGCAGGTCGCACTGAGCGCTGCTAGAGTGCGGCCATTACAAGAATCGATGTTAAGGGGATGCGATGAAGATTCTGGTCACCGGCGCGAGTGGTTTCATCGGTGGGCGCTTCGCACGTTTTGCCCTCGAACAAGGCCTGGCGGTGCGGGTCAACGGTCGCCGTGCCGAGGGTGTGCAACACCTGATCAAACGCGGCGCCGAGTTCGTCCAGGGCGATCTTGGCGATGCCGAGCTGGCCCAGTCGCTGTGCCAGGATGTCGAGGCCGTGGTGCACTGCGCGGGGGCTGTTGGCGTGTGGGGCGACTACGGGCATTTCCATCAGGCCAATGTGACGGTCACCGAAAACATCGTCGACGCCTGCCTCAAGCAGAAGGTGCGGCGCCTGGTGCACCTTTCGTCACCCTCGATCTACTTCGATGGCAAATCCCATGTCGATATCCGCGAGGAGCAGGTGCCCAAGCGTTTCTCCGATCACTACGGCAAAACCAAGTATCTGGCCGAACAGCAGGTGTTCGCCGCGCAGGAGTTCGGTCTGGAGGTGATCGCCCTGCGTCCGCGTTTCGTCACCGGGGCCGGCGATACCAGCATCTTCCCGCGATTGATCGGCATGCAGCGCAAGGGCCGTCTGGCGATCATCGGCAACGGCCTGAACAAGGTCGACTTCACCAGCGTGCACAATCTCAACGACGCCTTGCTCAGTTCGTTGCAGGTGGGCGGCGCGGCGCTCGGCCAGGTGTACAACATCAGCAATGGCGCGCCGGTGCCGCTGTGGGACGTGGTCAACTACGTGCTGCGCCGCCTGGAACTGCCGCCGGTGACCCGGCATGTGTCGTTGCCGCTGGCCTATGCTGCGGCGACGCTCAATGAGGGCGTGTGTCGTCTGTTGCCCGGGCGACCCGAACCGAGTCTGTTTCGCCTCGGCGTGGCGGTGATGGCCAGGGATTTTTCCCTGAACATCGACCGTGCTCGCGAGTACCTTGGCTACGAGCCCAGGGCCAGCCTGTGGGATGCACTGGATGAATTCTGCACCTGGTGGCAGGCGCAGATGGGACCTCAGGCGTAGACGCGCTGGCCGCGATAGATGCGCACCGAGCCGGTGGCGCTGCCGACTGGCAGCTCCACTGCAGCCTCGGGCGTCGCGACGCGCTGGGGTTGATCGGACAGCTCGGCCAGGCGCCTGCCCAGGCTACGGGTCTCTTCATCATCGGACTTCAGACTGCCATCGAGCATGGCACCGATGGCGTTGGGCTGGCTGAGGCGAATGTCCACTGCCTGTTCTTCGCGTAGGCGACGACGCAGCGCTTTCATGCAGTCCAGTACTTCTTTATTCAGTTCCATTGCGACTTCCCCCGGTTGGTTGAAGGGGCACGGGTTGCAGCCGTCCTCGCTCGCCGTGACCTGGCCAGCCGCTTCCCGGCGGCTGTAACACGTATGCTCGTGCTGATTGAATTGCAGAACTTTCGGGCCGCCTGCTGGCTCGTGGGCGGTGCGCTATCGCTGCGCTCACGAAAGGATCAAAAGCAAAGTGCGTACCAGTTCAAATTTTGCGGAACTGCCGTGCTGTGGGCGAGTCGATGGCCCTGTCGCGCCCTTCGTCGGTGCGCCGCGCACCTGCTTGGCGCGACGCTGATGGCATAGTGGCGAATCGGTATACTGCGCGGCATTTCCGTTTCCTGGTTCCAACCATAGGTCCGAACATGCGTAATGACGCCAACGACGAGCTCGACAACCTGCCCAGCCTGACCCCGGAGCGCCGCGAGGATTTCGCCGAGCCCCGTGAAGAGCCGGCCCCGCGCAGCAGCCGCGTGACCAGCAGCAAGGCACCGGTGGCCAAGGGCGCCAGCACCGGGCCGTTGTGGGCATTGGTCGGTGCGCTGAGTTTCGCCTTGGCCGGCCTGGTCTGGTGGAGCCTGCAACAGATCGGGTTGATGGAACAGCGCCTGGTGGCGACCCAGGAAAGCTTCGCGCGCATCAGCGAAGAGGCCGCCGGGCGCATTCAGGATATTTCCGGCAAGGTGGTAGCGACCGAGTCCAATGTCACCAGCGGCAGCGAGGCGCTCAAGCTGCAGGTTCGGCAACTGGAGAACCGCCTGGCCGAACTGAGCAAGCAACAGCAACAGAGCGCCACTGCGCAGGCCGCGCTGGACAAGCGTGTCGAGCAACTGGGTAGCGAACTGAAGAGTGGCATTGGCGCCAGCGCCGATTTCGACAAGCGCCTGCAGGCACTGAGCAGCGAGCAAACGGCGCTGAAGGCTGCGCAGGGTGACGCCAAGGCGACGCAGGCCGAACTGGCCAAGCTCGATACCCGGATCAAGACGCTCGGTGGCGATATCGATGCTCTGAAGAAGCAGGGCAACCCGGCCCAGGCCATCCGCAGCCTGGAGCAGGATCTGCTGGTGCTGCGCAGTGAGCTGGACAATCGCCCGGCTCCTAGCGCTGGTCCCAACGTCGCCGAGTTCGATGCCTTCCGCGCGCAGATGACGCGCAACATCAACACCCTGCAGAGCCAGGTGGCGAATCTGCAGCAGCAGCTCAATCAGCGCTGAAGGTAGGCGAGGAGGGATGCCTCGCTGCTCAGGTGCTGCGCTGTCGTGAGTTAAACACCGGTGGGAGCGTAATGCTGTTCACTTAAGAAACGGTCAAACACGATCAGTCCCCTCGCCCCTTTGGGGGAGAGGGTTAGGGCGGGCCGCGTTCGGCGAGGGGGAAACCGGCGGTTTCGCGGTGTTTTCGGCCCTCTCCCCCAGCCCCTCTCCACTAGGCGTGCCCCCAATAAATGGGAGAGGGGAGCAAAACGTGTGCAACCTTATGTGAACAGCATTACGGTGGGAGCGGACTTGTCCGCGAGCTTTTAGTAGTCAGCCACCTTCGCGGACAAGTCCGCTCCCACACAAGTCCGCTCTCACAAAAGCCCTCATTCCTCAGTCGGGCTTACAGGCGCGGATAGTCGATATAGCCGACCGGGCCCGAGCCGTAGAAGGTTTCCGGATGCGGCTGGTTGAGCGCCGCGTCCTGCTCCAGGCGCTCCGGCAGATCCGGGTTGGCAATGAAGGGGACGCCGAAGGCCACCGCATCGGCATTGCCTTCTGCCAGCCAGGCGTTGGCCTGATCCTTGGTGAAGCGCTCGTTGGCGATGAACACGCCGCCGAATTCCTTCTTCAGTTGCGGTGTAAGGCTGTCGTCACCGGCTTTCTCGCGGGCACAGATAAAGGCGATGCCGCGTTTGCCCAGCTCACGGGCCACGTAGCCGAAGGTTTCGGCGCGGTTGGCGTCGCCCATGTCGTGCGAGTCGGCACGCGGCGCCAGGTGCACGCCAACGCGGCCGGCGCCCCACACGGAAATCGCGGCATCGGTCACTTCCAGCAGCAGGCGCGCGCGGTTCTCGACGCTGCCACCGTAGCGGTCGGTGCGCTGGTTGGTGCTGCTCTGCAGGAACTGGTCGAGCAGGTAACCGTTGGCACCGTGGATTTCCACGCCGTCGAAACCGGCCGCCATGGCATTCTCGGCGCCCTGGCGATACGCCTCGACGATATCGGCGATCTCTTCGGTCTCCAGTGCGCGCGGGGTGACGTAGTCCTTGATCGGGCGCACCAGGCTGACGTGGCCGGCCGGCTGGATCGCGCTGGGAGCGACCGGCAGTTCGCCGTTCAGGTAGATCGGGTCGGAAATGCGGCCGACGTGCCACAGTTGCAGGACGATCTTGCCGCCGTTGGCGTGCACCGCCTGGGTGATGTTGCTCCAGCCACGCACCTGCTCGTCGGACCAGATGCCGGGGGTGTCCGGGTAGCCCACGCCCATCGGCGTGACGGCGGTGGCTTCGCTGATGATCAGGCCGGCCGAGGCGCGCTGGGTGTAGTACTCGGCCATCAGCGCGTTGGGCACGCGGCCTTCGTCGGCGCGGCAGCGGGTCAGCGGCGCCATGATGATGCGGTTGTTCAGCTGCAGATCACCGATCTGGATGGGGTCGAACAGTGTGGGCATGTGATTTCTCCGAAGGAAGAGGTCAAATCAGAGTTGCTGGCCTAGGCGCTCGACGAAGGCCTGGATCAGCTCGTCGTTACGCTTGAAGAAGTGCCACTGACCGACCTTGCGGCTGGTCACCAGACCGGCGCGCTGCAGGGTGGTCAGATGGGCGGAAACGGTGGATTGCGAAAGCCCGGTGCGCAGGAAGATCTTGCCGGCGCACACGCCGATTTCCAGCGGGTGATCCTGTTCGGCGAAGTGGCGTTCGGGCGCCTTCAGCCACTCGAGGATGTCGCGGCGTACCGGATGAGCGAGGGCCTTGATGATGGCGTCGATATCCATGGCGTGATCGTTGCGTATCGGCATGTGGCGAACCTTATATCGTCTCTGAGCGATATACAGATCGTTTGTTCCGATAGTCTCCATCAACCGCTTCGATGTGTTGTCAGTGCTAAGCTCGCCGGATGAACTACCTCGCCCATTTGCATCTCGGCGGCGATGCGCCGGCACAGCTGCTTGGCAGCCTCTATGGCGATTTCGTCAAAGGCCCGCTCAACGGACGCTGGCCAGCGCAGATCGAGGCAGCCATCCGTCTGCACCGGCGTATCGATGCCTTCACCGACAGCCACCCGCTACAGGCGCAGGCGCGCGCCCGTTTTCCGCTGGCGCGGCGGCGTACGGCTGGCATGTTGCTGGACCTGTTCTTCGACCATTGTCTGGCGCGTGATTGGCAGGCCTATGCCACTTTGCCGCTGGAGCGCTTCACCGGCCGGGTGTATCAGGTGCTTGCTGCCGAACCGGAGTTGCCGGGGCGTCTGGCG
The DNA here is from genome assembly GCF_002439135.1 of Pseudomonas sp. UBA6323. Lineage (NCBI taxonomy): Bacteria > Pseudomonadati > Pseudomonadota > Gammaproteobacteria > Pseudomonadales > Pseudomonadaceae > Pseudomonas > Pseudomonas sp. UBA6323. The sequence goes on from NZ_DJSX01000106.1 coordinate 12,980, forward strand.
CTGATGGCACCGCGCATGGCGGCGCAGGACTGGCTGGGCAGCTACCGCGAGTTCGCAGTGCTGGAGCAGGTGATCGCTGGCATGCAGCGGCGGCTGTCAAAACCGCAGTTGCTCGACGGCAGCCTGAGCGAACTGGAGCGCCTCTACGAACCCCTCAGCGAGGACTTCCGACTCTTCTACCCTGAACTGATCGCCTTCGCCGAGACCGAACTGAGCAGGAGCGAGCCGTAGCTCGGATGCAATCCGGGGATCAGCGACATCCCTGTCACCGTCGCCGCAAAGCGCCTCCCACAGAAGCGGGCGTCTGGCACCGTGGGAGGAGCTTCAGCCGCGACGACATCACCGCAGCGCTTCTCTGATGTTCAGACCGCCTGCGGATGCAACCGATAACGCCGCACCACCCACTTCTCCAGTTCTGCCACTGCAAAAAGCGCCAGGCCCGCCAACAGCACCCGCAACCATTGCTCCAGGCTCAGGCCAACCGAGCCGAACACGTTCTGCAGCGGCGAGGCGTAGGTGAACAGCAGTTGCAGCAGCAGGCACAGGGCGATGGTCAGCAGCACCGCACGGTTGCCCAGCAGGCCGTTGTGGCTGAGTACCGAGCCGAACAGGCTGCGGCTGTTGAGCAGGTAGAAGATCTCGCACATCACCACGGCATTCACCGCCACGCTGCGCGCATGCTCCAGGTCGTTGCCGAGCTGCAGTTCCCAGAGGAACAGGCCGATACCGGCACCGGCGATCAGCACCGAGACCATCAGCACGCGCCAGACGAAGAAACCAGACAGCAGGGGCTCGTTCGGCGCACGCGGGGCGCGGTTCATCAGCCCACGCTCGCTGGGCTCGAAGGCCAGCGCCAGGCCCAAGGTGCTGGAAGTGACCATGTTGATCCAGAGGACCTGCGCCGGGGTCATCGGCAATACCACCTGGAACAGAATGGCGAAGATCACTATCAGCGCCTGCCCGCCGTTAGTGGGCAGGGCGAAGAGGATGAATTTCTTCAGGTTGTCGTAGATCGCCCGGCCCTCGCGCACGGCGCCAGCGATAGTGGCGAAGTTGTCGTCGGCCAGCACCACTTCGGCAGCTTCCTTGGCCGCTTCGGTGCCTTTCAGGCCCATGGCCACGCCCACGTCGGCGCGTTTCAGCGCTGGCGCATCGTTGACTCCGTCGCCGGTCATGGCCACCACCTGGCCGCTGTCCTGCATGTTCTGCACCAGGCGCAGCTTGTGCTCCGGGCTGGCCCGAGCGAATACCTCAACGCCGGGCAGCACCTCGCGCAGACGGCGATCGTCGAGCAGCTCCAGTTCGGCCCCGGTCATCGCCGGCAGTCCGACGCCAATGCCCAGTTGCGCGCCGATGGCGCGGGCGGTCTCGGCGTGGTCGCCGGTGATCATCTTCACCCGGATGCCGGCGCGCTGGCACTCGGCGACGGCGGCGATGGCTTCTTCTCGCGGCGGGTCGATGATGCCGACCAGGGCCAGCAGGATCAGCCCGCCTTCGACATCATCGAAATTCAGCGTGCGTTGTTCGGCTGCGGCCGGCTTGCTGGCCAGCGCCAGCAGGCGCAACCCTCGGGCTGCCAGGTCGGTGGCCTGGCGCCGCCAGTAATCGGCGTCCAGTGGCGCGCTGCTGCCGTCGGCGCTGCGCTGGCTGGCGCACATCTCCAGCACGCGTTCGGGGGCGCCCTTGAGGTAGACCAGGCCATGGCCGGCGTGGTCGTGGTGCAGGGTGGCCATGAAGCGGTGCTCGGACTCGAACGGAATCGCGTCGCTGCGGGGCAACTGCGCTTGCAGCGTCTGGATATCGAGACCACTTTTCAGCGCCAGGGTGAGGAGTGCGCCTTCGGTCGGGTCGCCATGCAGCAGCCAGTGGCCGGCATCGTCCTGTTGCAGGCGGGCGTCGTTGCACAGTTGCGCGGCGCGGGCGATTTCCAGCAGTTCGGCGTCGGGTTCGAGCAGGGCGCCGTCCTGATGGAAGGCACCTTCCGGGGCGTAGCCGACACCCGAGACATCGACAATGCGACTGGCGCTGACCACGCGCTGCACGGTCATCTCGTTGCGGGTCAGGGTGCCGGTCTTGTCCGAGCAGATCACCGTCACCGAACCCAGGGTTTCCACCGCCGGCAGGCGTCGCACGATGGCGTTGTGGCCAGCCATGCGCTGCACGCCGAGGGCGAGGATCACCGTCATGATCGCCGGCAAGCCTTCGGGAATGGCCGAGGCGGTGAGCGCCACCACCATCATGAACATGTCGCCGGGGCTTTGCCCGTGCCAGAGAATGCCGAGGATGAAGGTGGCGAAGGCCAGGATCAGGATGATCACCGCCAGCCAGCGGCTGAATTGTTCGATCTGTCGCAGCAGCGGCGTGGACAGCGCCTGCACCTGCTGCAGCATGGCGCCGATGCGCCCCAGTTCGGTGTCGGCGCCGGTCGCCACCACCACGCCAGTGGCCTGGCCGCTGCTGACCAGGGTGCCGGAATAGGCCATGCAGCGCCGGTCGCCGAGCGCAGCATCGACGTTGCAGTGCGCCACGGATTTTTCCACCGGCACCGATTCGCCGGTCAGCGCGGCTTCTTCCACCAGCAGGTTCTTCACGCTGAGCAGACGCAGGTCGGCCGGCACCTTGTCGCCGGATACCAGCAGCACCACGTCGCCGGGCACCAGGCGTTCGGCATCGATTTCGTGGCGTTCTCCGTCGCGCAGCACCATGGCGTGGGGCGAGAGCATGTTGCGGATGGCGTCCAGCGCATTCTCCGCCTTGCCTTCCTGAATGAAGCCGATGATCACGTTGATCAGTACCGCGGCGAGAATCACCGAGGTGTCGACCCAATGGCCGAGCAGGGCGGTGATCAGCGCGGCTACCAGCATCAGATAGAGCAGTACGTTGTGAAACTGGTAGAGCAGGCGCAGCAGCGGCCCACGGCGTTGCGGCGGCGGCAGGCGGTTGGCGCCGTGGCGTTGCAGGCGTCGTTCGGCTTCGTCCTGGCTGAGGCCGCTGGCGTTGCCGTGCTGCGCCTCCAGTGCTTGTTGTGCAGTCAAAGCGTGCCAGGCGTGGTCTCTATGTTCAGAGGGGGAATTGCCCATGGGTGCATCTCCTTCGGTGGGCCAGGCTGCCTTGCGTGTGGCGCGTTTAGCAGTCCTGGTCACCCTAGTCCGCTTTCCCGCGTCTTGCCTGACCTGCATCAAAGAGTACGGCGCCGGCAGACGCTTGAATGTAACGCGGTGTTTGAACACATGGAGGAAACGAGATGATCAAGATTCTGGTAGCGACCGACCTGTCCGAGCGTTCAGCGCATGCGGTGCAGCGCGCCGTGCAACTGATCCGTCGCCAGGGTGGCGGCGAGTGGTACCTGCTGCACGTGATCGATGACGACGCACCGGCTGCGCACGTGCAGCGTCAGGTGCAGCAGGCGGAAACCCTGCTGCAGGCGCAGGCCGAGCGCCTAGGCGAGCAGTGCGGCAGTGTGCCGCGAGTGATCGTCGGCACCGGCGAGGCCGCCATGGTGATCGTCGAAAGTGCCCAGGGCATGGGCGCCGATCTGCTGGTGGTGGGCGCGCATCGCAAGTCGGCGTTGCGCGACTTTTTCGTCGGCACCACGCTCGAACGCGTCGTGCGCAGCAGTCATCTGCCGGTGCTGCGGGTCAATGGTCCGGTCACTCACGAGTACCGTCATGCGCTGCTGGCGATGGACCTGTCGCGCACTTCGCAACAGGCGCTGAAGCGGGCGTGTGAGCTGGGCCTGGCGAACCTCGACGACCTGCACGCGGCCAGTGCGGTCGAACCGGTGGCAGCGGGCGCGATCATGGAGGCCGGGCTTAGCGCCGAGGCGCTGGAGAGCCAGCGCGAGCTGCTGCGTGAGCAACTGGTGGAACGTCTGCATGCTGCGGGCGCGTCGCTGGGCCATGAGCGCCTGCTGGTGCAGGTTGGTTCGCCGGAAGGCGTGATCGACGAGGCGTTGCGTCACTCCGGTGCCGACCTGCTGGTACTCGGCACCCATGCTCGTGAAGGCGTCTCGCGCTTCTTCCTGGGCAGTGTCGCCAGCCGCCTGCTGGCCTCGCTCGACAGCGATGCGTTGATCGTGCCGCCGGCTGGCTGAGCGGCTTTGTAGCCTGGATGAAATCCAGGGAGCCCTTGCAAAAGCCCCCGGATCGCATCCGGTCTACGCGGTGGATTAGGCGGCTTCGGCTTCGGTCGCCACCATGGCGGGCGTTTCCAACTGCAGTGCCGTGGCGATGATGGCCTGGCTGTGCCGGGCCAATTCGTTGCGGCTGCGTGATTCGCTGGGGATCGGCGCGAGCAGGCGTATCTCCACTTCACAGGCCGAGCTGGAAAGCAGGCGCAGCAGGTGCGAGAGCATGTCGTCGTCGCCCACGAAAGGCGCGACGGGGCAGGGTTGGCCATCGCGCAGATAGCGGATGGCCACCGGCTGCAGCGCCACGCCGCTGTCGATTGCGCTGCTCAGCAGGCGGCCGTGGAAAGTGCGCAGGGCGAGGCCATCGGTGGTGGTGCCCTCGGGAAAGATCAGCAGGTGATGACCTTGTTGCAGGTGGCGGCTGAGCAGCTGGCCGACCTGGCCGCTGTCGCCGGCGCCACGGCGGATGAACAGTGTACCGCCCTTGTGTGCCAGCCAGCCGGCCAGCGGCCAGGCGCGTACTTCGGCCTTGGAGAGGAAGGACAGCGGCTGCAGGGCGCCGAGCAGCGGGATGTCGGTCCATGACACATGGTTGGCGACCCACAGCATCGGCTGCGTCGGCAGCTCGCCTTCGACTCGCACGCGAAACGGCAAGGCACCGCCCAGGCGCGCCAGGAACCAGCGCGTCAGGCGCTGGCGCAGGGGCATCAGGTCATGCCGCACCACGCGTTCGCAAAGGCTGACGATGGCTGCCAGCAGCGTGCCGAAGGCGATGACCAGGGCCAGGTGCAGCAGGCGCAGGGAAAGGCGCAGTCGGGTCATGAAGGACTCCAGATAAAAAAAGCCGGCCTCTGTCTACAGGGCCGGCGCAAGCGATGCAAGTTCCTAAATGTGTGGCGCGTCAGACGGCTGCCTTGAAGTGCCGGGCGTAGCGTGGGCAAAGCTCGTCGCGCTTGAGCAGGATGAACACGTCGGCCACCTGGAAGTCCTTGTCCCAGCAGGGTTCGCCGCAGATCTTCGCGCCCAGGCGCATGTAGGCCTTGAGCAGCGGCGGCATCTCGGCGATGACGTTGCCCGGCAGGTCCAGCTGCGGCAGCGGGTGTTTCGGCTCGGCGCGCAGGTGCTCGGTGCACAGGTAGCGCTCGCGCAGGCGCTGCATCACGGCATGAGCCTGGATGCCGCCGTCCTGCATGGAGATGCTGGCGCAGCCCATCAGGTAGCGATAGCCGCCTTCGTTGAGCACCTCGGCCAGCTCGCCCCAGAGTACGGCGATGGTGGCGCCGTTACGGTAGGCGGAATCGACGCAGGTGCGGCCGATTTCCAGCACCGGACCTTCGAGACCGGCCAGGCCGTGCAGGGCGAATTCCTCTTCGCTGTAGTAGCGGCCGAGGCCCGCAGCGGCCTGATGGTCGAGCAGGCGGGTGGTGGCCACCAGCTGGCCGCTTTCCAGATCACGCACGCCGATATGGCGGCAGTGGATGTCGTAGTCGTCCATGTCCAGACCCAGTTCGGCGCCGTTGAGCTTGGCGTCGAATTCCGCGCTGAACACGCGGTAGCGCAAGGCCTGGGCTTCACGCAGGGCGGCGGGGCCATGCAGGCGTTCGGCCTGCAGACGGCGAGCGTTTTGAGTCATGCCAGATCCTCCGTGTGCCGGCTGGGTGCTTGCAGCCGGGCGATCTTGTTGGGCAATCTCAGGCTAGGTAGCTGCGGTGTCATCACCGTGAAGCTTTTTTGATGCTTGTGTGACGGCAGTCGGAAGCTGCCCACGAGGAGAGCCGCGATGCCCTGGTCCAACCTGTTTCAGCCCGTCCAGCGCCTGACTGCCGAAGCCGGATTGGAAGACTGGTACACGCGCCTGCTGGCGCGGCTGGGCGGTACTCCACAGCCCTTCGATCTGGCTCTGCTGGGCGGTCTGCAGGCGGCCACGCCGGGTCTGGCCTTTCTCGCCGGCTATCAGGCGGCGTTGCGTGTGCTGTGGCCGGCGGCGCCGTGGACGGCCGGTGCGCTGTGCGTAACGGAGAATCGCAGCACCCGCCCGGCGGACATGAGTACGCGCATCGAAGGCCTGCAGCTCAGCGGCCGCAAGGATTTCGTCACCGCCGCCGAGTGCGCCGACTGGCTGCTGGTGGCGGCGCGCGAGGAGGGTGCGGGGCAGGCGCCGCGCCTGGCCTTGGGCGTGGTGCGCCAGGGTGCGCCCGGTGTGCGTATCGAACCGCTGCCGGCGTTGCCGCTGATGCCGGATATCGGCCACGCGCGCCTGCACTTGCAGCTGGCGCAGGGCGAGCGCCTGGCCGGAGATGGTTGGGACGACTACGTCAAACCCTTTCGCACCCTTGAGGACGTGCATGTGCTCACGGCGGTGAGCGCCTGGCTGTTCGGCATCGGCCGTGAGTGTGACTGGCCGGAGGCCTTGCTGTTGCGCCTGCAGGCGCTGCTCGCCGGTTGCGCCGAGGTGGCGCGGCAAGCGCCCAACGCGCCGACCACCCATCTGCTGCTCGCCGGCCTGTTCGCCGAGCAGCAGGCCCTGGCCGGCGAGGTGGAGGCCGCTCTGGCGACCGGGCCGACGCACTGGGCCGACCTCTGGCAACGTGACAAAGGCTTGCTGCGCATCGCCGAGGCGGCGCGGGCCAAACGCCTGGAGAAAGCGCGGCGGATTGTCGCCGGCCTTTGATCCATATCAGTACTGGGTGGTGGTGGTGCGCATAAGGTTGCCTCGCGATTCATTTGCAGGCTGTTGAAAAACTACCTGCGTTGGCATTACTGCGTTAAAAACGGCCTCAAAATGCTCATTTACAGCACGTAAACTGCGCTTTTTCGGCCGTTTTTGCCTTGTCTTGCCTGCCTCGCCTACGTTTTTCAACGGCCTGCTAACGAGGTTTCCATGCGCCGCGAGCCCATCGTGCTGTTCGATAACGGCAGCCACCAATGCCTGATGTTCGATGACCTGGTCAGCGGCGAAGGCGTGCAATCCAACCAGTTCCTGATCACCGACAACGAGCAGTATCTGCTGCTCGATCCGGGCGGTGACCTGACCTACACGCCCCTGTCTCTGGAGCTGTCCAAACACATTCCGGTGCAGGACCTGACCTACATCTTCGCCTCGCACCAGGACCCGGACATCATCGCCTCGCTGGACAAGTGGCTGCTGCACACCCGTGCGCGGGTGATCTGCTCCAAGCTGTGGGCGCGCTTTCTACCGCACCTGACGGCCAACTATCTGGTGCTGAGCCGTGGCATCAACACCTTCGATCGCATCATCGCGCTGCCGGATCGCGGCCAGAGCATCCCGCTTGGCAAATGCACGCTCAAGGCGGTGCCGGCGCACTTCCTGCACTCGGTAGGCAACTTCCAGGTGTACGACCCGGTGAGCAAGATCCTCTTCTCCGGCGACATGGGCGCCTCGATGGTCGACGACGCCACGCCAGTACGCGACTTCGTCAACCACGTGCCGAACATGGAGGGCTTCCATCGCCGCTACATGGCCGGCAACAAGGCGTGTCGCCTGTGGGCGGCGATGGTGCGCGAGATGGATGTGGAGATGATCGTGCCGCAGCACGGCCGGCCCTTCGTCGGTCCGGAAATGATCAGCGCCTTCCTTTACTGGATCGAGAACCTCGAATGCGGTCTCGACCTGATGGGCCCGGAGGATTACCAACTGCCCAAGTGACGGCAGTGGTGCTCTGCCCGAATGAGCCGCGGAGATGGCGCAACAGACCCTTCAAGCCGTCATCTTCGCCATGCTAGGGTGCGCGACGATTTCTGATCGAGACCGCCCATGCCCACTTCCTTGCTTCGTCGACTGAGCCTGGCGCTCGCTCTCAGCCTGGCTGCCAGCACCGCCCTGGCGGAAAGCTGGCCGCAACCCGACTGGCAGAGCCAACCTCATGTCGAGAGCGCCGCGCTGGCCGAACTGGAACAGTACGCCTTTCCCGAGCGCGATGACGTCGAACGCACGGGCGCGCGCACCGATGCCCTGCTGGTGATACGCGACGGGCAGATCGTCTACGAACGCTACGCCGAGCCCACCACGGCGCAGACCGCGCACCTGACCTGGTCGATGGCCAAGAGCCTGCTCGCCACGACCCTCGGTGTGGCCTACGGCGAAGGACGCTTCAAGCTCGATGCGCCGGCCGCGCAGTACTACCCGGCGATGGCCGAGCATGCGCAGATCAAGATCGGCCACCTGCTCAACTGGGCCTCGGGCCTGGCCTGGGAAGAGGACTACGAGTACGCGCCGCTGAAATCCTCGGTGGTGGCCATGCTCTATACCCGCGGTCGCGCCGATATGGCGGCGTTCACTGCCGCGCATGAAGCCGATGCCGCGCCTGGCACGCGCTTTCGCTACTCCAGCGGCGACAGCAATGTGCTGGCTGCTGCGTTGCGCGGCATGGTCGGCGAGCAGGCCTATGCCGACTATCCCTGGACCGCGCTGTTTGAGCCGCTGGGCATCACCAGCGCGACCTGGGAGCGCGACGCCAGCGGCACCTTCGTCGCCTCGTCCTATGCCTACCTGAGCGCGCGTGACCTGGCCCGGGTCGGCCTGCTGATGCAGCGCGGCGGGCGCTGGGGCGAGCGCCAACTTCTGCCTGCTGCCTGGGTCGATTTCGTCTCCACGCCCTTCGCCGACTATCAGCCACAGAATTTTGCGCCCGGTGATGCCGTACCGGGCGGGCACTGGTGGCTCAACGCCGAATTGCCGGGTGCCGCGCGGCCCTGGCCGGATGCACCGGCCGACACCATCGCCGCGTTGGGCCATTGGGGGCAGGGACTGTACGTGATGCCGCAGGAGAAGCTGGTGGTGGTGCGTTACGCCGATGACCGCGACCGCAGCTTCCAGCACAACGAATTGCTCAAGCGCGTGCAGGCGGCCTTCGCCACGGAGGTGCAGCCATGATTCGTCGTCACCCGATTCTCAGCGTACTGGCACTGCTGCTGATCCTGGCGCTGGCCTGGGCCTGGCCAAACCGCGCGCATCTGGCGGCGTTCCCCGACATCATCGGCGCCTACACGGCCAAGGAGTACTGCTCCTGCCGTTACGTCAGCGGTAATCCGGCGGCCTATTGCGAAGGCTATGTCGCGCAGTACGTGCCGATCAGCAGCCTGCTCGATGATCAGGATGCCAAGCGTGTGACCGCAAGTGGCCTGGGCCGCACCCACAGTGCAGCTTGGCTGGGGGAGCGGCAGGGCTGCCAGTTGCTGCCGAGCAAGTAGAACGGGTGAAACCCGCCACCTCGGAAGCGGCGGGTTGCAGCCGCGCTACGGTGCTCTGGGCGCTGGGCTTTGCAACGCTGGCCGTGGCGACTATCGTTGCCGCCTGGTCATGCCTTTATCGAGTTCTCATGCGCCGTTCGCTTCTTGCCCTGCTGCTGGCTGTCGCCTTGCCCGTTCACGCCGACTGGTACCTGGACAACGAGTCCTCGCGGCTGTCGTTCATCTCCACCCATTCCGGCAGCCAGTCGGAGGTGCATCGCTTCCTCACCCTGCACGGGCAGATCGCCGCCGATGGACGCGCGCGCCTGCGCGTGGACCTGGATTCACTGAGCACCGGCATCCCGCTACGCGACGAGCGTCTGCGTGCCATGTTGTTCGACACCTCGCGTTTGCCTGAGGCACGCATCAGTGCTCAGGTCGACCTGCCGCAACTCACCGACCTGGCGCCCGGCGCGCAACTGGAGCTGCGCCTGCCGCTGCAACTGACCCTCAACGAGCGCAGCCGTGAGCTGGACAGCGAGCTGCTGGTCACCCGTCTCGATGATCGCCGCTTCCAGGTGGTGACTCTGGCGCCGCTGGTGTTGCACGCCGAAGACTTCGCCCTGGCCAGCGGCATCGAGGCGCTGCGCAAGATCGCCGATCTGCCGGCCATCAGCCTGTCGGTGCCGGTGGGCGCCGTGCTGATTTTCACTGCGCGGTGAGCGTGCACAAGCGCGGTCGTATCTTTCCCTGGCGCGGTGGCAATCGCTTCGAATTGCTGTTGGACGGTCCGGCGTTCTTCCCGCGCATGCTGGCAGCCATCGAGGGCGCCCGGCAGCAGGTGGAAATCGAGCTTTACCTGATCGAGGACGGCCGCTGCAGCGAGCGCCTGGTCGATGCCCTGTGCCGAGCGGCCGAACGCGGGGTGACGGTGCGCGGCCTGTTCGATGCCTTCGGCGCGGCCAAGCTGGGCGCCGCGCTGCGCGAGCGCATGCAGGCCGCCGGCATACAGCTGCGCTGGTACAACCCGGTGCGCTGGCGGCGTGGTATCCGCAACTTTCACCGCGATCACCGCAAGCTGCTGCTGGTGGATCAGTGCCTGGCCTACGTCGGCGGTACCGGCTCCACCGATGAGTTCTGGCTGCCGGACGAAGCCCGCAGCCCCTGGCACGAAGCCATGGTGGAAATCGAAGGGCCGCTGGTGGGCGACTGGCAGCAGTTGTTCGAGCGGCTGTGGCGGGCACGATTTTCCTGGCGTCCGAGTCATCAGCCGATCCCGCTGAGCCTGCCGGAATGCCCGCCGGCCGGCGTTGGCCTCGGGCGCGTGGCCTACGCCGACGCGGCGCAGCACCGCGACATTCTGCTCTCGCTGCTGCGCGCGCTGAGAGGCGCCAGGCGGCGCGTGTGGCTGGCCACGCCTTACTTCCTTCCGACCTGGAAAATCCGCCGTGCCCTGCGCCGCGCCGCGGCGCGCGGTGTCGAGGTACGCCTGCTGCTGGCCGGGCGCAACACCGATCACCCTCCGGTGCGTTTCGCCGGCCAGCGCTACTATCCCAGGCTGCTCAAGGCCGGCGTGCGCATCTTCGAGTACCAGCCCAGCTTTCTGCACCTGAAGATGGTGCTGGTGGACGACTGGGTCAGCGTCGGCTCGTGCAACTTCGATCACTGGAATCTGCGCTTCAACCTCGACGCCAACGTCGAAGCCCTCGACCCCGACTTCACCCAGGCGGTGGCGGCCAGCTTCATAGAAGACTTCAGCGTCAGCCGCGAGATCACCCTCGATGACTGGCGCCAGCGCCCCTGGTGGCGCCGCGCGCAACAACGTCTGTGGGGCTGGCTGGACCGCCTGGCGGTGAATCTGCTGGATCGCTGGCGCTGAGCGCCTGAACCACCCGTCGATGCCCGACGGCTCTATCTAGCGCGTTTCAGTCACATTCGGCAAAGCATTGCAGCCTTGATGAGCGGGGGCGGTTGCTATATTCGCTAGCCCCTGCATGCCTGCGCCTGGTCGTAGCGAGCATGCACTCATCAGACACAGGAATGCGCCCGTGAAGAAAACCCTGCTCACCGCGACACTTTCCGCCAGCCTCCTTCCACTTTCCATGCTCCAGGCTGCGCCGCAGACCGGATATGGCCCGCAACTGGAGGGCTTCGAGTATCCCCACCCGATCCAGCGCTTCGCGTTCAGTTCGCAGCAGCAGGAGCTGTCGATGGGCTACATGGATGTGAAGCCAGCCGGCAAGGCCAATGGCAGCACGGCGGTGCTGCTGCATGGCAAGAACTTCTGCGGCGCCACCTGGGAAGTAACCATCAAGACGTTGAGCGATGCCGGCTACCGCGTGATCGCGCCGGACCAGATCGGCTTTTGCAGCTCGAGCAAGCCGCGCGGCTATCAGTTCAGCTTCGGCCAGCTGGCCAGCAACACCGATGCATTGCTGGAGTCGTTGGGCGTGGAGAAGGCCACGGTGATCGGCCATTCCATGGGCGGCATGCTGGCCGCACGCTACGCGCTGGCGCATGCCGAGCGGGTGGAGAAACTGGTGCTGGTCAACCCCATCGGCCTGGAGGACTGGCAGGCCGAGGGCGTGCCCTATTTGACCGTCGACCAGCTTTACCAGGGCGAGCTGAAGACCTCCTACGAGGGCATCAAGAATTACCAGCTGAAGTTCTACTACAACGGCGTGTGGAAGCCCGAGTACGACCGCTGGGTCGACATGCTCAACGGCATGTACAGCGGGCCGGGTAAGGAAATCGTCGCCTGGAACCAGGCGCAGACGGCGGAGATGCTCTTCACTCAGCCGGTGGTGCACGAGTTCGCTAACATCAAGGCGCCAACCCTGCTGCTGATCGGTGGCAAGGATCGCACCGCCCCAGGCGCCAACCGTGCGCCAGAGGACGTCGCCAAGCGTCTCGGCAACTACCCGGAGCTGGGGCGCAAGACCGCCGAAGCGATCCCCGAGGCGAAACTCGTGGAGTGGCCGGAGCTGGGCCATTCGCCGCAGGTGGAAGCGCCGGCGCTGTTCCACGAGGTGCTGTTGCGCGAACTGGCAGCCAGCGGCAACTGATCGACCTGGCAGAGCTTGGCCCCAGGCTCTGCCCCCTCTTCAAGACGCCATTCGCGTCGTCCTAACAGGCCGTTGAAAAACTACCTGTGTTGACAATACTGCGTTGAAAACAGCCTCAAAATGCTCATTTACAGCACGTAAACTCCGCTTTTTCGGCCGTTTTCGCCTTGTCTTGCCTGCCTCGCCTACGTTTTTCAACGGCCTGCTAAGGCAGCGCCTTTCGGTGCCTGCCTGCAAATAGTTCCCCACCCGCCTGATGGTCCGTCATTCAGCAAGCTGAGGTCGGCCCGCGTGCGCCCGTCTCAGGGCGCCGTTCATCCTTTCGGGCGACAGGCGAAATCCCTCCTTGGTGCGCTTATCCGGGGCCTGTTCCCCGCCTAGGGTTGGCGCTGCAGTACCCAATACCTAGGAGACCCGCATGACAACAACAACAGGGCCCGGACTATTCCAGCCGCACACCTTGGCTTTGGCCGTCGCCGTCGGTTTCGCCGCTCCGGCACAGGCCGTCAATTTCAACATCGGTGAGATCGAAGGGCAGTTCGACAGTGCGCTGTCGGTCGGTGCCAGCTGGTCGATGCGCAGCCCGGATCGCGATCTGATCGGCCCCAACAATGGTGGCCAGGGTCAGGCGCAGACCGGCGACGACGGCCGCCTGAACTTCAAGAAGGGCGAGACCTTCTCGAAGATCTTCAAGGGCATCCACGATCTCGAGCTGCGCTACCGCGACACCGGCGTTTTCGTGCGCGGCAAGTACTGGTACGACTTCGAGCTGAAGGACGAGAGCCGCCTGTTCAAGGACATCGACGACAGCAACCGCAAGGAGGGCGCCAAGTCCTCGGGCGCGGAAATCCTCGATGCCTTCCTCTACCACAACTACGCCGTCGGCGATCTGCCGGGCACCGTGCGGGTCGGCAAGCAGGTGGTGAGCTGGGGCGAGAGCACCTTCATCGGCAACAGCATCAACTCGATCAACCCCATCGACGTCGCGGCCTTCCGCCGCCCCGGTGCGGAGATCAAGGAAGGCCTGATCCCGGTGAACATGCTCTACGTATCGCAGAGCCTCAGCGACCGCCTGAGCATGGAGGCCTTCTACCAGCTGGAGTGGGACCAGACCATCCTCGACAACTGCGGCACCTTCTTCTCCACCGCCGACGTGGCCGCCGATGGCTGCGACAGCGGCTACCACATCGGTTCGCCGGCCATCGCACCGCTGCAGCCGGTCGCCGCCGCGTTCGGTCAGGGCTTCCGCGTCGACAGCGAAGGGGTGATCCTGCCACGCGCCGGTGATCGTGATGCGCGTGACCAGGGCCAATGGGGCGTGGCCTTGCGCTGGCTGGGTGACGAGACGGAGTACGGCGCTTACTTCATGAACTACCACAGCCGTACGCCCATCGTCAGCACGCAGAACGCCGGCCTGGCGACGCTGGCGGCGCTGCCGGGGATCATCGGCACCGCTAACGGCATCGCGCCGGGCAGCGGCGCCGGTCTGGCGCAGAGCGTGATGCTCGGCAATGGTCGCTACTACCTGGAGTACCCCGAGGACATCCGCCTCTACGGCCTGAGTTTCTCCACCACGCTGCCCACCGGCACGGCCTGGGCGGGCGAGATCAGCTACCGGCCGAACCTGCCGCTGCAGATCAACACCACCGACATGACGCTGAGCCTGCTCAACCCGATCGCCCCCGGCACCTCGCCGGTCGCGGCAGGGCCGGGCCAGGACAACGTCGGTTATCGGCGCAAGGAAGTCACCCAGCTGCAGACCAGCTTCACCCACTTCTTCGATCAGGTGATGGGCGCGGGACGCTTCACCCTGGTCGGCGAGATCGGCGTGGCCCACGTCGGTGGGCTGGAGGGCCGCGAAGACCTGCGCTATGGCCGTGATTCGCTGTTCGGTGCCTACGGCTTCAACGGCGATACCGACGGCTTCACTACCAGCACCTCCTGGGGCTACCGCGTGCGCGGCATCTGGGAGTACAGCAACGTGTTCGCCGGGGTCAACCTCAAGCCGAATATCTCCTGGTCGCACGACGTCGACGGCTACGGCCCCAACGGCCTGTTTAACGAGGGCGCCAAGGCCATCAGCTTCGGCATCGACGCCGACTACCGCAATACCTACACCGCCAGCCTGTCGTACACCGACTTCTTCGGCGGCGATTACAACGTCGCGATCGACCGCGACTTCCTGGCGCTCAGCTTCGGCGTGAGCTTCTAGGCCATCAGGATCAGTTGAGGAATGCAGATGAATACAACCCTGAAGATGCTCGGCGCACTTTCCCTGAGCCTGCTGGCCAGCGGTGTGCTGGCCGCGGTCGGCGAACAGGAAGCGGCCAAGCTCGGTAACAGCCTGACCCCGCTGGGGGCAGAGATGGCCGGCAATGCTGCCGGCACCATCCCGGCCTGGACGGGCGGCCTGGCCAGCGATGCCGGTCAGGTCGATGCGCGCGGTTTTCTCAGTGACCCGTTCGCCAGCGAGCAGCCGCTGTTCACCATCACCGCGCAGAACCTGGACCAGTACCGTGACCGCCTCACTGCGGGGCAACTGGCGATGTTCCAGCGCTATCCGGAAAGCTACCGCATGGCGGTATACCCGACCCACCGCAGCGCCGCGGTGCCGGACAACATCTATGCCGCGGCCAAGACCAGTGCGCTGAACACCGGGTTGGTGGAAGGCGGCAACGGATTGACCAACTTCGGTCAGAGCCGTTACTACGCGTTCCCGATTCCGCAGAACGGCCTGGAAGTGGTGTGGAACCACATCACTCGCTATCGCGGCGGCAACCTGCGCCGCAGCATCGTCCAGGCATCGCCACAGGCCAATGGCTCCTACACGCTGGTCAACTTCGAGGATGAAGTCGCCTTCCCGGACAACATTCCTGATATCGACCCGGCCAAGGCGGAAAACACCCTGCTGCTGTTCAAGCAGCGGGTCACCGCGCCGCCGCGCCTGGCGGGCAACGTGCTGCTGGTGCACGATTCGCTGGATCAGGTGCGCGAGCCGCGCATGGCGTGGATCTACAATGCCGGCCAGCGTCGCGTGCGGCGTGCCCCGCAGGTGGCGTACGACGGTCCGGGGACTGCCGCCGATGGTCTGCGCACCACCGACAACTTCGACATGTTCAGCGGCGCCCCGGATCGTTACGACTGGAAGCTGGTGGGCAAGCGCGAGGCGTTCATCCCGTACAACAACTACCGCCTGGCCTCGCCGCAGGTGAAGTACAGCGACATTCTCAAGGCTGGCCATATCAACCAGGATCTGGCCCGTTACGAGTTGCACCGCGTCTGGGAAATCGAGGCCACGCTGAAGAGCGGCGAGCGCAACATCTACGCCAAGCGGCGCTTCTACGTGGATGAGGATTCCTGGCAGATCGCCCTGTCCGAGCATTACGACGGCCGCGGTCAGATGTGGCGTGTCGGTGAGGCGCTGCTGTTCCAGCAGTACGACAAGAAGGTGCCGGTATACGCGCTCGAAGCGCTGTATGACGTGATCGCCGGACGCTATATCGCGATCGGCATGGCCAATGAGGAGAAGACGGCAGTGCAGTACGGCACCAAAGCCTCGGCCAAGGACTTCACCCCGGCTGCACTGCGTAACGCTGGCGTGCGCTGATCGGGTCGCTCCAAGCAAGCCGGTGTCGCCTCGCGCGTCGCCGGCTTTTTTGTGCCTGCCTCTTTCACGTGAATTTCGCACCATAAGCGCCAGGGGGTAGTCGTGCCTGGTGAGCGGCGTACCATCGGCGGGTGGTTCAACAATGACAAGCAGAGAGAACCGCTGCCATGCCGACCCTCGCCATCGCCCGCACGAGCGCGCTGCAAGTGCAACCCGCCGATCTACCGCGGCTGCCGCCGTGCGTCGTTTCCCGTCCCGCCCTGCTGCAACGTCTGCTCGCCAGTCAGGCGCGTTTGCGCCTGCTGTGCGCGCCCGCCGGCACCGGCAAGAGCGTGCTGCTGGGCCAGTGCGCGCGACACACGCCCGCCGCCATCGAGCGGGTCTGGCTCGATCTTGCCGGGCGCAGCCTGAGCCCGGCGCAGCTGTGCAAGCGGCTGGCAGCAGCCATGCAACTGCCGGGCGAGGACACCGGTGAAGCAGATCTGATCGAACGGCTGCATGCGCGCGCCGGGCGCTTGTGGATCTTTATCGACGACTATCCGCGGCAGGCCGACGAGGCGCTCGATGCCTGCCTCGACCGGTTGTTCGCTGCAGCGCCGGCGCAGGTCACCTGGTGGGTCGCCAGCCGCCGTACGCCGGCCTGGAACCTGCCGCGTCTGCTGCTGCAGGGCGATTTGCTGGAACTCAAGGGCGAAGAACTGGCGCTGGATGAAACGGGGCTGAGCGAATTGTTGGCCACGCTGCAGATCGAGTTGGCCGATGATCTTCGTCGGGCGCTGCTGGCGCGCAGTGAAGGCTGGCTGGCGGCGATTCGTCTGCTGCTGCTCGATGCCGGTGAAGACGCGCTACGTCAACGTCTGCAGGATGGCTGCCCGGTGCTGTGCGACTACGTGCAGCGGGAGGTGCTGGACGATCTTGACGATGAACTGCGCAGCGACCTGCATGCGCTGGCCCTGCTGCCACGCTTTTCCCGGTCGCTGTGCGAGCACCTGCTCGAAGGCCGCGGTGCCTTGTTGCTGAGCGAATTGCAACGGCGTCAGTTGTTCGTGCGCAGCCTCGACAGCAGCGGTACCTGGTTCCGTTTATGGCGACCGCTGGCCGAGGTGCTGCGGCGCCTGCCGGGTGCTCCGTTGCCAGCCTCGATCCATGTGCGCGCCTGCCAATGGTTCGCTCAGCATGGTGAGATTCGTGAGGCCGTCGAACATGCTCTGCAGGCCGGGCAGGTCGAGGTCGCGGTCAACTATCTGCAGCGTTTCGACCAGGAGCAGTTGCTGCAGGGGCATTCGGTGGCGCAACTGCTGCAATGGCGCGAAGAGCTGCCGGATTGGTTGTTCGCCAGTTCGCCGCGGCTGATCGTGCTGCAGGCTTGGGCCTTGATCATCTGCGCCCGTTTCGACGACGCCAGTGCCTGCATTCAGGGGTTGGCGCATTTCATGCCGCAACCCGATGCGCAGCGTCAGCGCAAACTGATCGCGCACTGGCAGGCATTGATGGGCGTACTGGCGCGGCAGTGCGGCCGCCGTGATGCTCGGCTGCACTGTCAGGAGGCCCTGCAGATGCTGGATGAGGGCAGTTGGTCGCAACGTGTGCTGTGCTATCAGGCGCTGGCGCAGCAGCATATGGCCGAGCATGCGCTGGAGCAGGCCAAGCAGGCGCTGGATCAGGGCCTGCATCTGGCGCGCTTGCGTGGCAGTCTGATCTTCGAAGCTCTGCTCAATACCGATCACTGCCTGCTGTTGCAGATGCGTGGCGAGGCCGGGCGCGCGGCCGAGCTGGCCGAGCAGTCGCTGGCGCTGTTGCGTGAACGCTTCAACCACAGCCCGGTGGTCGCCCGCCTGTTGCTGGTTCGGGCCAGCCTGCTGGCGCGCCAGGGCCTGGACGAGGCGGCGCAGCAGGCGTATCGCCAGGGGCTGCAGGAAGCCGAACATTGCGAGGATGCCTACATCATTTCCGGCTACCTGGGGCTGCTGGAGCTGGCCGAGAGTCGCGGGGAACTCGACGAGGCGCACCAGTGGCTGCAGAAGGCCGAGCGCGTCATGCAGTGGTCGCACGTGCCGGAGGTGCGTTACCGCTGCGTGCTGCAATTGCAGGCGGGGCGTCTCCTGTTGCGTCAGAGGCAGACCGGGCGGGCGCGCGAGTTGTTCGCCCAGACCCTGCAGCAACTGCAGCAGCGCCAGCAACTGGCCCCTTCCGAGTTCTACGACTTGCTGCCGCGCTTGCGCCACTGCCTGGCGATCAGCGACCTGCTGCTCGGTCATCAGGCGGCTGCCGAGCATGCGCTGCGCCTGTTACTGGATGAAAGCCAGCTCGCCGGGCATCGCAGCCTGGCCTGTGAATGCCGGGTCAGTCTGGCTGAGGCGCTGCTCGTGCAGGGTCAGGACGAACAGGCCGATGAGCTGCTTCACCAGGCGCTTGGCGAGGCGCGACAGCTGCGGCTGCTACGGCCATTGCAGGATTTGCAACAGCGTCAGCCGCACTGGTTGGAACGCATGTTACCGGGGGAGGTTGGGCAAAGCCTGCATCAGCGCTTGTTCGAGCCGGCTTCGGCCCTTGACGAGCCCGCCAGCGCCGGAACCGCCCTGCTCAGCTCGCGCGAGCTGGCCGTGCTGCAATTGATCGCGCAGGGTTTTTCCAATCAGGAAATCGCCGATCGCCTGTTCATCTCGTTGCACACGGTCAAGACCCATGCGCGGCGGATCAACGTCAAGCTCGGTGTGCAAAGACGCACCCAGGCCGTGGCGATGGCCAAGGCGCAGGGGCTGATGGGGGATTGAGCGGGGTAGCCACCGTGCTGGCAGATGGTGGGGTTTTGTAGGAGCGGATTCATCCGCGATGTTCGCGACGCCGTCGCGAATAAATCCGTTCCTGCAGCTCTGGCGGCGGCTCAGCCGAGCAGATAGAACGCCCCACAGATCACCACGCCCGAGTACAGCAGCATGATCAGGCAGTAGCCCATGATGTCGCGGGCGCCGAGGCCGACGATGCCGAGCAGCGGCAGCGCCCAGAACGGCTGGATCATGTTGGTCCAGGCGTCGCCCCAGGCAATGGCCATGGCGGTGACGGTGGGCGAGACGCCCAGGGCCTGGGCAGCCGGCAGCATGATCGGGCCCTGCACGGCCCACTGGCCGCCGCCGGACGGGACGAACACGTTGACCACGCCGGCGCTCAAGAAGGCCAGCAGCGGGAAGGTGTCGGCCGAGGACCAGGAAATGAATGCTTCGGTGATCTGCCGGCCTAGGGAGATGCCGTCGGCGTTGGCGCCCATCATCATGCCCATGATCCCGGCGTAGAAGGGGAACAGCAGGACGATGCCGCCGATGCCGCGCACGCTCTCGTCCACCGCGCGCATGTAGCGCTCCGGGGTGCCGTGCATCAGCAGGCCGCTGAACAGGAAGATGGCGATGACCACGTCCAGGCCGAGCACGAAGCCCTTGCTGGCGAAGTGGTTGAACAGGTAGATACCGGCCATGGCCACCAGCGCCAAGCCGAGAATGCGGCTGTCGTCCAGGCGTTGCGCCGGCGTTTCACGAGCCGGCAGTTCGGCGCGTGACTCGACCAGTTTGGCGGCATCGGCGACCTTGGCGCCCTGGCGTGGGTGCATGGCGCGGTTGAGCAGCGGCAGACCGATGAACAGCAGCGCGACGATGGTCAGATTCAGGGTGCTGAACAGGGTTTCGGTGATGCTTACCGGGTCGCTCAGTACGCCGGCAGTCATGCGCGCCAGGTCCGGTCCGCCGGTGGCCAGGGAGAGCGGCACCGAACCGGCGAGGCCGCCGTGCCAGACCAGGAAGCCCGAGTAGGCCGACGCCACCAGCAGCGGGTAGTCGACGCCATCGACCTTGCGCGCCAGGGCTCGGGCGAACACCGCGCCGATCACCAAGCCAAAGCCCCAGTTGACCCAGCAGCCGACCAGCGCCACCAGGGTAACCATGATGATCGCCTGACCCGGTGTGCGCGCCATGCCGGCCAGGCGGTCGAGCTGACGGTTGATGAGCGGTGCGCTGGCCAGGGCATGGCCGGTGACGAAGATCAGCGCCATCTGCATGGCGAAGCCGAGCAGCGTCCAGAAGCCGCCGCTCCAGTGCTGCACCATGGCCGGCAACGACTGGCCGGTGGAGAAGATACCGGCGAGCAGCACGCCCAGGGTCAGGAGCGCAGAGAACACGAACGGTGACGGCAGGTACTTCTGTACCAGGCTCACGCTCATGCGGGTGAGGGTGTTGAACATGGATGACGCCTCTTTCTTATGGTTGTGTAAGGGCTAACCGGGCATTCAGAGTTGGCTATGCCTGGGTGTTGCGGTGGATATGACAAAGCTCGGCCGAGACCGAGCTGGGTGGTGGTAGCCCGGATGAAATCCGGGAGGTCCATTTCAGGTTTCCCCGGATGCGTCCAGGCATACCTCTTTATAAATCGTCGCGGCTAAAGCCCCTCCCACAGGAGCCAGACGGGCAGTGTGGGAGGCGCTTCAGCGGCGATTGTCTGGCGCTCAGGCGCGCTCGATGGCCAGCGCCACACCCTGGCCGCCACCGATGCACAGCGTGGCCAGCCCCTTCTTCGCGTCGCGGCGGATCATCTCGTGCAGCAGGCTGACCAGCACGCGGCAGCCCGAGGCGCCGATGGGATGACCGAGGGCGATGGCGCCGCCGTTGACGTTGACCTTGTCGGCATCCCAGCCCAGCTCCTGACCGACCGACAGCGCCTGGGCGGCGAAGGCCTCGTTGGCTTCGATCAGGTCCAGATCGGCCAGGCTCCAGCCGGCCTTGTCCAGGCAGCGACGGGTGGCGGAAACCGGGGCGATGCCCATGATCGCCGGGTCGACGCCGGCGTTGGCGTAGCCGGCAATCTTCGCCAGCACCGGCAGACCCAGCGACTGCGCCTTGCTCGCGCTCATCAGCAGCACGGCAGCGGCGCCGTCGTTGAGGCTGGAGGCGTTACCGGCGGTGACGCTGCCATCTTTCTTGAATGCCGGCTTGAGTTTGCCGAGGGATTCGGCGGTGGTGCCGGCACGCGGTTGCTCGTCACGGGCGAAGGCGACGGGGTCGCCCTTGCGCTGCGGGATCAGCACCGGGGTGATCTCGGCATCGAAACGACCGGCTTCGATAGCGGCCACGGCCTTTTGTTGCGATTCAGCGGCGAAGGCGTCCTGCGCCTCACGGCTGATGCCGTATTTCTCCACCAGGTTCTCGGCGGTGATGCCCATGTGGTAGTCGTTGAAGGCATCCCACAGGCCGTCGACGATCATGCTGTCGAGCATCTGCGCGTGGCCCATGCGCAGGCCGGTCCGGGCCTTGGGCAGCACATAGGGCGCCAGGCTCATGTTCTCCATGCCGCCAGCGATGATCACTTCGGCATCGCCGCAGCAAATGGCCTGGGTGGCCAGGTGCAGTGCCTTGAGGCCCGAGCCACAGACCTTGTTCAGGGTCATGGCTGGCACGGCATGCGGCAGGCCGGCGCGGATAGCGGCCTGGCGTGCGGGGTTCTGGCCGCTACCGGCGGTGAGTACCTGGCCGAGGATGACTTCATCGACCTGGGCGGCGTCGAGGCCGGTTTGTTCGAGCAAGCGCTTGATGACGATGGCGCCGAGCTCCGGCGCGGGAATCTCGGCCAGGCTGCCCTGGAAGCTGCCGATGGCGGTGCGGGTGGCGGCGACGATGACGACGTCTTGCATGGGGAATCCTCTGTGCGCGGTAGGGCGGAAAAAGCTTCGCGGATGAATCCGCTCCTACAGGGTGTAGGACATAGCCAAAAAAACGCTCCGTAGGCGCCGTGCGTGGTGGCGCCTACAGAACGGTAGACAACTTTAGAAGCTCATTTCCGGCACGTGTTCGGGGACGATCAGCTTGCCGGCGGTCTTGGCGACGATTTCCTCGACGCTCACCCCTGGCGCGCGTTCGCGCAGGATGAAGGCGCCGTTTTCGATCTCCAGATAAGCCAGGTCGGTCAGCACCTTGCGGATGCAGCCGCAGCCGGTCAGCGGCAGGCTGCAATGCTCCAGCAGCTTGGATTCGCCGTCTTTCGAAGCGTGGGTCATGGTGACGATGATGTTATCGGCACCGGCCACCAGGTCCATGGCGCCGCCCATGCCCTTGACCAGCTTGCCGGGGATCATCCACGAGGCGATGTTGCCGCGCACGTCCACCTCGAAGGCGCCGAGCACGGTCAGATCGACGTGGCCGCCACGGATCATGGCGAAGGACTGCGACGAGTCGAAGATCGCCGCGCCCTTGATCGCTGTGACGGTCTGCTTGCCGGCGTTGATCATATCGGCGTCCACTTCCTCTTCGGTGGGGAAGGCGCCCATGCCGAGCAGGCCGTTTTCCGACTGCAGCATCACCTGCATACCCTCGGGCACGTAGTTGGCCACCAGGGTCGGGATGCCGATGCCGAGGTTGACGTAGAAGCCGTCCTGCAGCTCGCGGGCCACGCGCTGGGCCATTTGTTCACGGGTAAGAGCCATGGTCTTTCTCCTCAGGCGCGCAGCGTGCGTTTTTCGATGCGTTTCTCGAAGCTGCCGCAGATCAGCCGATCGACATAGATGCCGGGCGTGTGAATCTGCGTCGGGTCGAGTTCACCGGGCTCGACGATCTCCTCGACCTCGACCACGGTGATGCGCCCGGCAGTGGCGACCACTGGGTTGAAGTTCTGCGCGGTATGGCGGTAGACCACGTTGCCGAAGTGGTCGGCTTTCCAGCCCTTGACGATGGCGAAGTCACCGGTGATGGCCGGCTCGAGGATGTAGTGGCGGCCGTTGATCTCGCGCGCTTCCTTGCCTTCGGCGACCGGGGTGCCGTAGCCGGTGGCGGTGAAGAAGGCAGGAATGCCGGCGCCGCCAGCACGCAGCTTCTCGGCCAGGGTGCCCTGTGGGGTGAGCTCGACTTCCAGTTCGCCGGAGAGCAGTTGCTGTTCGAACAGGGCGTTCTCGCCGACGTAGGAGGCGATCATCTTGCGGATCTGCCGGTCTTCCAGCAGCACGCCGAGGCCGAAACCGTCGACGCCGCAATTGTTGGACACCACGGTCAGATCGCGCACGCCGCGACGGCGGATCTCAGCGATCAGGTTCTCGGGGATGCCACACAGGCCGAAGCCGCCGGCCAGCACGGTCATGCCGTCCTGCAGGCCGTCCAGGGCTTCTGCGTAGCTGCCGACGCGTTTGTCGAGTCCGCTCATTCGAGGCTGCCTCTTTGTTGTTATCAGGAGTGAGGCCAAGCTTCTGCGCTGTAGGCTTATTTGTTAAGTTTGTTTTTCCTCTTGATTGATCAGGTAAATAAATCAATGACCGTCAAGCAGCTACGCGCCTTTCTTGCCGTGGCACAGAGCCTGAGCTTCGCCCAGGCCTGCGAGCGCCTGCACCTGTCGCAGCCGGCGCTGAGCCTGGCGATCAAGAACCTGGAGCAATCGCTTGGTGGTCAGTTGCTGGTGCGCACCACCCGCAGCGTGGCGTTGACTCCTGAGGGCGAGACGCTGCTGCCGATCGCCGTGCGCCTGCTGGCCGACTGGGACAACGCCGAGGACCTGCTGCGTCAGCACTTCACCCTGCAGATGGGCAAGGTGGCGGTGGCGGCCATGCCCTCGTTCGCTGGCAATCGCCTGCCGGCGGCGCTGCGCGCTTTTCGCGACGCCTACCCGCGAGTCAACGTGGCGGTGCATGACGTGATCAACGAACAGGTAATGGAGATGGTGCGCGACGGCCGCGTCGAACTGGGCATCGCCTTCGAGCCTTTGAGCCTCGACGGCTTGCAGTTCACGCCGCTGTACGAGGATCGCTTCGTCGCGTTGGTGCCGGCAGATAGCGAGCTGGCCGGGTGCGAGGCCTTGAGCTGGGTGGATCTGCTCGACCGGCCTTTTATCACTCTGCAGCGACCCTCGGCGGTGCGCCTGCTGCTGGAAGACAGCGTGATCTCCAGTCACGGCAAGCTGCCGGTGGCGTTTGAGAGTCATCAGTTGGTCACGGTCGGGCGCATGGTCGCCGAAGGCCTCGGCGTCAGCGCGGTACCACAGCTATGCCGGCAGCAGATGGAGGACCTGGGCGCTCGCTGCCTGCCGCTGATCGAGCCGCAGGTGATGCGCCGGATCGGTCTGCTGCACCAGGCCGGGCATCAGCTGTCCAGCGCGGCGCAGGCGTTGAGCGAGGTGCTGCTGCGTCAGGCAGTGCAGTAGGGCAGGTGAAACCCGCCGCTTGAGCTCTGGCGGGTTGCACTCGCCCTACGAACCTAGAGCTGAATCAGGTCGGCCGGAGTGTCGATATCCTGCAGGACGCCCGGATCGTCCAGTCCGACGATATGCACGGCTTCGGCGTTGTGTTGAAGCACGGTCTTGGCACCAGCATCGCCGCTCAGTGTTGCAAGTTGAGGCCAGAAATCGCGGCCGAACAGCACCGGATGGCCGCGTTTGCCCTGATAGCTGGGCAGCACGATGTTGTTCGCTCGGGAGTGGGTTATCAGGGTTTCCAGGCTATCCCGGCGAATCGACGGCATATCGGCGAGAAAGATCGCCACGGCGTCAGCGTCGGATTCAGCCAGTAGACGCTCGGCCCCTGCGGCCAGGCTATGGCCCATGCCCTGGGCGGTGGCCGGGTTCTGCACGATGTGTACGCCCCTTGGTAGCTCAAGCTCTGTCAGCGCTTCGTCCGAGCGCAGCACCAGCCAGACGTCTTCGAGCATCGAGCAGGGCAGAGCCAGGCTGGCCGCCAGCAGCGAGCGCCCGTCGGCCAGTGTTGCACGCCGCTTGTCGCCGCCGAAGCGGCGGCTGTAGCCGGCGGCCAGCATCAGCGCTGCGACTCTGTGGATTGGGCGTTCGCTGGTCATGCTCAGCCGGCCAGCCTGGCTGCTTTGGCGCGAGCGGCGTGCAGCTTCTTGTAGCTGTCGATCAGGCGCAGGTGCTTGTCCAGGCCTTCGAGCTTCATACTAGTCGGGGTCAGCCCATGGAAGCGCACGCTGCCTTCCACCGAGCCGATCACCGCGTCCATGCGCTCGCTACCGAACATGCGCCGCAGGTTGTGCTCGTAGTTGGCCAGCTCCAGCTCGTCGTCCAGCTGGATCTCCAGCACGGCGTTGACCGCCTGGTAGAACAGGCCGCGCTCGACGGTGTTGTCGTTGTACTGCAGGAAGGCCTCGACCAGCTCCTTGGCATCGTCGTATTTCTTCAACGCCAGGTTGATCAAGAGCTTCAGCTCGAGAATGGTCAGCTGGCCCCACACCGTGTTGTCGTCGAACTCGATGCCGATCAGCGTGGTGATATCGGTGTAGTCGTCGACTTCGGTGTTGTTCAGGTTACGCAGCAGCGATTTCAGCTCGCGGTCGCTCAGGGCGTGCAGGTTGAGGATGTCCTTGCGGAACAGCAGCGCCTTGTTGGTGTTGTCCCAGATCAGATCCTCGACCGGGTAGATCTCCGAATAGCCCGGCACCAGGATGCGGCAGGCGTTGGCGCCGAGGTCGTCATAGGTGGCCACGTAGACCTCCTTGCCCATGTCCTCGAGGATGCCGAACAGAGTCGCGGCTTCCTGCTCATTCGAGTCGCTGCCTTCGCCGGAGAAGTCCCATTCGACGAATTCGAAGTCCGGCGTGGCGCCGAAGAAGCGCCACGACACCACGCCGCTGGAGTCGATGAAGTGCTCGACGAAGTTGTTCGGCTCGGTCAGCGCCAGGCTGTCGAAGGTCGGTTGCGGCAGGTCGTTGAGGCCCTCGAAGCTGCGGCCCTGCAGCAGCTCGGTGAGGCTGCGCTCCAGTGCCACTTCCAGGGTCGGGTGGGCGCCGAACGAGGCGAACACACCGCCGGTGCGCGGGTTCATCAGGGTCACGCACATCACCGGAAATTCACCGCCTAGCGAGGCGTCCTTCACCAGCACCGGGAAGCCTTGCTCCTCCAGGCCCTGGATGCCGGCGACGATCCCCGGGTACTTGGCCAGCACGTCCTGCGGCACGTCCGGCAGGCACAGCTCGTTCTCTAGAATCTCGCGTTTGACCGCTCGCTCGAAAATCTCCGACAGGCACTGCACCTGCGCCTCGGCCAGAGTGTTGCCGGCGCTCATACCGTTGGACAGGTACAGATTCTCGATCAGGTTGGACGGAAAATACACCGTCTCGCCATCGCTCTGGCGCACGAACGGCAGCGAACAGATACCGCGCAGGGTGTTGCCCGAATTGGTGTCGTACAGGTGCGAGGCGCGCAGTTCGCCGTCCGGATCGAAGATGGCCCGGCAGTGCTCGTCGAGAATTTCTTCGGGCAGCGCATCCTTCGGGCCCGGCTTGAACCAGCGTTCGTTCGGGTAGTGGACGAACTCGGCGGCGGCGATGTCCTCGCCCCAGAACTGGTCGTTGTAGAAGAAGTTGCAGTTCAGCCGCTCGATGAACTCGCCCAGCGCCGAGGCCAGGGCGCTTTCCTTGGTCGACCCCTTGCCGTTGGTGAAGCACAGGTTCGACTGCGCATCGCGGATATGCAGCGACCAGACGTTGGGCACAATGTTGCGCCAGGAGGCGATCTCGATCTTCATGCCCAGATCCGCGAGGATGCCCGACATGTTGGCGATGGTCTGCTCCAGCGGCAGGTCCTTGCCCGGGATGTAGGTGGTGGTGTCACTCACCGGCATCAGCAGCGCCTGGGCGTCGGCGTCGAGGTTTTCCACTTCTTCGATGATGAACTCGGGCCCCTGCTGCACCACCTTCTTCACCGTGCAGCGGTCGATGGAGCGCAGAATTCCCAGGCGATCCTTCTCGGAGATATCGGCGGGCAGCTCGACCTGGATCTTGAAGATCTGCGCGTAGCGATTCTCCGGGTCGACGATGTTGTTCTGCGACAGGCGGATGTTCTCGGTGGGGATGTCCCGCGTCTGGCAGTACAGCTTGACGAAGTAGGCCGCGCACAGCGCCGAGGAGGCCAGGAAATAGTCGAACGGCCCCGGCGCCGAACCGTCGCCCTTGTAGCGGATCGGCTGATCGGCGATCACCGTGAAGTCATCGAACTTGGCTTCGAGGCGAAGGTTGTCGAGAAAGTTGACCTTGATTTCCATGAGGGCAGCACCAGCGAGTGAAACGAAATGGCCGCCATTATCCGGGTTTTCGTGCTGGCGTGCTGGATCGGATAAGGCGGGCGCCGTGTCATCAAGTTATCGCCGATTGGCATCGATCGCCTCGTAATCGACGCGGCGTGACCAACGAAAAGCCCCTGAAGAATCGACTTCAGGGGCTTGTTCACGCTTGGGGCCTGAGCGGCTCGAACTGGCAGCCTTGCCCGATCTTGCCGGCTGTGCTCGTTACCAGCGATAGCTCACCGTGCTCACCACCTGGCGCTCGTCACCGTAGTGACAGGTGGAGGCCCCGCACTGCGCGTAGCGCTTGTCGGTCAGGTTGCTGGCGTTGACGGTCACGGCCCAGTGATCGTCGATCTGGTAGCGCGCCATGGCGTCGAACAGGGTATAGGCCGGCATGGGCGAGTCCATCAGTGAGGCCTGGGTTGTACCCATGTAGCGAGCGCCGGCGCCTATGGTCAGTTGCGGAATACCCCAGTTGATGAAGTCGTAGCTGGTCCACAGGGCGGCCTGGTGGTAAGGCGTATCATCGGTGCGTTGGCCGACTTCTGTGGCAATGGCGCTTTTGGTGGTGCGGGCATCGGTGTAGGCGTAGGAGGCAATGAGGCTTAGCGCTTCGGTCACATCCGCTTTGGCCTCCAGTTCCAGGCCGCGCGAGCGAACCTCGCCGGTCTGTCTCGGATCGTCATTGCTATCGAAGGTCAGCACGTTGGTTTGGGTCAGTTCATAGATGGCTGCACTGAGTAGCAGATTGCTGTCCTTGGGCTGATAGCGCACGCCCACTTCGTATTGCTTGCCTTCGGTGGGGGCGAAGTTTTGGCCAGTGACTTCTGCGACAGAAACAGGGAAGAACGACTCGCTGTAGCTGATATAGGGCGCCAGGCCGTTGTCCGCCAGGTAGACCAGGCCGGCGCGCCAGGTGGTGGCTTCGTCGCTTTGGCTGGCCTTGGCATCATTGCGATGCGCCGTCTGCTGTTGGTCAGCCCAGTCGTGGCGGCCACCCAACACTAGAATCCACTTGTCGTCGAACTTGATCTGATCCTGCAGATAGAGACCTTTCTGTCGAGTATCGAGCTGCGATCCGCGATCCGCTGCGCGGCTTTTGTCGACGACCACTGGCTGACCGTAGTTATAACGAGTCAGATCCAGGCTTGGAGTGTTGGTAGGGGTGCCCCGGAAATTATGTGAGTCATAGGAAGTGTCATAGCCATCGAAGCCTACGAGAACTGTGTGTTCGACATTGCCGAGCTGCCATTTCGACTCGATATTGGTGTCACTGGCCCATGTCCTTGCGCGTTCGTGGCGGTCACTGTAACGGCGCAACAGTGTGCCGGTGTTTGCAGCAAGGTTGATGGCAGCGGCAGACGGTTGAATTTGCAGGTAGCTCCACTGCACGTCGGTTTCGTAATAACGCAGCTTATGGTTGAGCGTGAAGTTTTCGTTGAAGTGGTGTTGAAATTCGTAGCCCAGGGTCGACATCTCGCCGTTCATGTCGTCGTAGTCCGGCTCGCCGATGAAATCGTGGCGACCGATCTTGAACGCGCCGTCACCCACACCCTTGACCAACTGGTAGGGCAGGGGCGCGGGGAAACGCGTATCGGTCTTCTGGTAGAAGGACAGCAGGGTCAGAGAGGTGTCTTCGTTGGGGCGCCAGGTCAGCGCCGGAGCGATGTAGAACTTGTCGTCGTTGATATGATCCTGCTGGGTGTCGCTGTTGCGACTGAGCAGGGTCAGGCGATAGCTCAGGGTGTCGCTACCGGCCAACGGGCCACTGAAGTCTGCAGAGAGTTGCTTGCGGTCGTGGGAACCCGCTTGCAGGTTCAGCTCATGGAAGGGCGTTTCGGACGGGCGCTTGCTGACGCCGTTGATCATGCCGCCGGGCGAAAGCTGGCCGTAGAGCACCGAGGCAGCGCCGCGAATGACCTCGACGCGCTCCAGGCCATAAGGTTCCTGAATGCCGTCGTAGGAGTTGTTCTGCAGGCGCAGGCCGTCGCGCAGCGAGCCGCCGGTGCCGGATTCGACCCCGAAGCCGCGGATGCGGAAGCGGTCCGCGGTGCGGTTGAACGCGGTCGAGCTGCTGGTGAGCCCTGGCGTGTAACTCAGCGCCTGGCCCAGCGTTTCCGACTGGCGGTCGCGGACCTCGTCGCTCGTCACCACCGACAGCGACTGTGGCGTTTCGGTGATCGGCGTGTCGGTCTTGGTAGCGCTCATGTTGCGTTTGGCCACGTAGCCAGCCACATATTCGTTGGGGTGTTCCTCGTTGGCGCCGATCACGGTCGTGGCGCTCAGCTCCAGACTGTCGCTCTGGCGAACCAGGACGTAACCGTTAGTCCCCATGCGGGCTGAGTAACCGCTGCCTCGCAGCAGGGTGGCGAAGCCTGCGTCGATATCGTACCGCCCGTGCAGGCCCGGGCTTTGCAGATTGGCGAGGCGCTGCGGCTCGAACGCCAGGGGCACACCGGCCTGCTGCGCGAAACGGCTCAGCACCTCCGCCAGGGGGCCGGCTTCGATGTCGTAGTGGGTGTGCGCCTGCTCGGCAGCGTGAGCGGGTGCAGGCATGACGGCAAGGGTGCCCAGCAGCCCGGCGAAGGTCAGATGAACGGCCAGGGCAAGGGGCGTGACAGCGTAGCCAAAGGGCGCGGCGGAGGTGCGCATGATCGATAGGATCCCGTGTTTTTTTGGTGTCTATCGTCCTTGACGGGCCAGGCGCAAAACCCGGAACCCGATCATGCGATTTTTTTTGCTGCCGCTTCAGCGGGCGCGGCTGATCACTCTCAGCCATGGGCCGAATTCTCGAACCTGCAGTGGCAGTGCCTCGGCGAGCAGATTCAGGGCGCGGTCGCTGTCATCCAGCGGCAGCACCGCGGATACGCGCAGGTCGGCCAGCGCCTCGCGGTCGAACTGCATATGCCCCGGAAACTGCCTGGCCAGTTGATCGAGCACCGCGGGCAACGGCTGGTCCTTGACCACCAGTTGATGGTGGCGCCAGGCGTCCTCGACGCTGCGGGTGTCCACGGTCGCCGTCAATTGCACCTCGTCGCGGGTGATGCGCGCCTGCTCGCCGGCATTGACCTCCAGCGCCCGCGGGTTGTCGCTGGCGGTCGCCGCCACGCGCGATTCGAGCATGGTCACCAGGGTCACGCCTTCTGCCCGGGTGACCACGAAGCGGGTGCCCAGCGCACGGATTTCGCCCTGCTCGGTCTCGACGATAAAGGGGCGGCTCGAGTCATGGGCGACGTCGACCAGCACTTCGCCGCGCAGCAGGCGAATGCGTCGCTGCTGGCCGTCGTACTGCAGGTCCAGGGCGCTGTTGCCGTTGAGGGTCACCCGTGAATGATCGGCTAGCTCGTGCACCAGCCATTGCGCGGGCTGGGTGCGCAGGTCGGCCAGCAGGTAGCCGGGCAGCTCGCTACGCCAGAGCGCCCAGGCCGGCAGCAGCGCCAGCAGCATCAGGGCGGTGGCCACGCGCTTGCCCCGGTAGCTGCGCTTGCGGCTGGTGAAGGCGGCATCGAGCGCGGCATGCACCGAGGCCTTTTGCGTACGCAGCGCCGACATTTGCCCGATAAAGGCCTGTAGCCGCTCGGCTGCTGCGGCATGTCGAGCATCGCTGCGTTTCCAGGCATCGAATTCGGCTGCAAGGTGTTCGTCGGCGTCCGGCTCGTTGAGCCGGATCAGCCAGTCGGCGGCTTGCTCGTTGATCGATTCCAGGCTGTTCATGCGCGCGCTCAGACTTCCAGCGCATTGCTGCAATGCAGCAGCGCCTGCATCAGATGCTTACGCACCATGCGTTCGGAAATACCCATCTGCACGGCGATCTCGACCTGGCTTTGGCCATCCAGGAAGTACATCAGGAAGGTCTGGCGCTGTTTGGCGCTGAGCTCTTCCAGGACGAACGCGATCTGCTCCAGGGCTTCGAGCGTGGTGAGAATCTGCTCGGGCGACTGGTAACCCGAAAGGCTTTCGACGGTCAGCGCCAGCTCACGCAGGTAGGCGTCTTCGATCTGTTTGCGACGTGACTTGTCGATCACCAGGCGGCGCGCTGTCGTCGTCAGAAAGGCACGTGGCTCGCGAATGCTGCCGAGCACCTCGCGCGAAGAAAGAATGCGGGCAAAGGTGTCCTGCGCCAGATCGGCCGCGTTATGGGCGCAACCCAGCTTGCGCCGTAGCCAGGCGAACAGCCAACCGTGATGGTTGCTGTACAGCTCATGGATCGCTTGCTGGAAAGGGGGCTCGGCCGCAGACATGCGCACGCTCGCAATGGAGGAGTCGATACTCAAGTTCAATTGAGAATTGTTCGCATAATATCGATTTGCTGGTACGAGTCGCAAGCACCAGAGGTCATCTGCCTGAGTTCGTATTCTGAGGCCTGCTGCGAAGGGAGAGCGCGACTCCAATACAGCGTCATTGGCATGCGTGATGCGCCGCTGGCGCAGGATCATCTGCAGGATGCGTTGAGCTTTGAGCGGCTCGGGTTTACATGCAAGGTGCTGGCTGGTTCAACACGCTTTGCAGTGCCGCCACGCCTAGGGATCGAAGGCGGCGTTCATGTCCATGGCAGCCAGCTTCGATTTGCTGGTAACGCTTCACGGCTGTTGCCATGACCAGCCGCAGTGTTTTATCGCTGAGCGTGGCCGTCCGGCTTTGCACCTCAGGCTTTCCCATGCAAGGTGAAGGCGCCCAGGTCGCTGGGCACGCGGCCCGTCCAGCGCTTGAACGAGCGGCGGAAGTTGGTGATGTCATTGAAGCCCAGTCGCTGCGCTACTTCATCGTTGTTATAGCCCTTGACTTGGTACAGGTACAGCGCCAGATCGCGGCGCGCCAGGTCGAGTTGCTCCTGAAAGTGGGTGCCGTGTTTGCCGAGTTTGCGCTTGAGCGTGGCCGGGCTGGTGGCGAAGGCGCTGGCCACGCGCTCCAGGCTTAGCGGCTGACGGATATGGGCGCTGAGGTGGGCATGCAATTCGTCGAGCAGGCTGTGCTGCCAGCCCCAGTTCTGCAATTGCTCGTTACAGGCCTGGCGGGCGACCCGCGCGCCTGTGGCGCCACCATTCGGCCAGGGCTGTAGCAGGTGCTCGCGGGGCAGGCTCATGACTGTCGAGGGGCGGTCGAAGCTCAGCGCTTCACCGAGGTGTACCCAGTATTGCTCGACGTGGCTCGGCTCGGCGTAGGCGAACTGGAAGCGCCAGGGCAGGCGCTCGTTCTGCTGACGACGGGCAAGGGCGACCACCGCGGTCATGCTCGCTTCGAGCAGAAAGGGCAGTCGCTCGGCGGCGCCGCAGCTGTCACGCCAGTACAGGTGCAGATAGCGGTCGTCCAGGTGCAGCACGGGGGTGAGCAGCGGTGACAGCAGGGCGCGGTAGGTGACCAGATCCTCCAGCGCCTGCAGCAGGTGATCGGCCTGCTCCAGCAGATGGCTACCCGCGCCGTAATGGCCCGGCCACAGGCGCTGGCCGAACAGGAAGCTGGTATCCGCCGCATTCAGCAGCTTCTGGGCGTTGGCGATCAGACGCAGAAACTGGCCAGGGCTGATCCGCGCCTGGCCGGTGACGATGTCGTCGTAGAACAGCTCGCAACCGCGCAGCAGGTGGTGGCTGTCGATACCGCGCGAGCGTGCCAGGTCGATCAGTACGGCCGGCAGATGGTGAGCCGCGATGAAGCGGCTGTCGCACTCGTAGCCGGTGCTGCTCATGCGCTGCGCGCCAGGCGAGGTTTGGCGTAGGCCAGCGCGAGGTTGAGGCGTTTGAGCAGCTGCGCCTCGTCCTCCTCCAGCGCCATCACTGCGGCCACCGTGGCGCGCAGTTGCAGGCGTTCGCCGTGCTGCTGGCTGCGGTGTGCCAGGTTGGCGATGCTCTGGCGCAATTCGCCGGCCATGCTCAGCGCCTGATGCTCACCCGTGTTGGGCAGCACGGCGACAAAGCGGTCGCCGGCCAGCCGGCAGAGCATGTCCTGCTGGCGCAGGTTGAGCAGCAGCAACTGGGCAACGGCCTGCAGCACCTGGTCGCCCTCGGCCTGACCGTAGCGCTGGTTGACCAGGTTGAAGTCGTCCAGGTCGATGGCGACCAGCGACAGCGGCTGCTGCTCGGTGCGTGCCTGCACCAGGGCCTGCTGCAGGTGCTGGCGCAAGTATTGGGCGCCGGACAGCGGGGTGAGCTTGTCGAACAGGCGGTGGTCGCGCAGGCGCTGCTCGCGCTTGCTCATTTGCTCGTTGATGGCGCGCTGCTCCTGCTGCAGGTGATACATGCCGAGGGTCAGCAACAGCATGCCCACGGGCATGGGCGCGGTTTCCAGCCAGTTGTCCCAGATCGCTTCGGCCGGCAGGCGGATGAATTCGTCCAGACAATCCATCCACATCGAGAAGGCGGTGAAGCACAGCCCCAGTGACAGCAGGCGCGTGACGCGCCCGGCCGGGCGGCCGCGCAGCAGCATGATCAGCCAGCCGCAGAGGATCAGACAGGTGCCGCCTTCGCCGGCCACATCCATCCAGTTAATCTCGGCCCAGCGCTTGATGTCGCCGGCCGCCAGGTAGACCAGCAGGCCGGCATTGGCGGCCAGGACCAGGCCGGCCAGGGTCATGCCGTGCAGTTTCAGCAACGACTTCATGGGGTTCTCCTTGCGCTGCGCCTATGGGCGCTGCCGAGCATGCCGGGGCAATGTCTCAGAACGATGACGGTCATTTGTCTCGCGCGCTGCACGGCAGGCCATCCGGGCCGCGTTCGGCGCTGCAGAAGCGCTCGGCCTGTTTCTCCAGCTTCGGTTCGTGCAGGTACTTGTTGCCCTTGGCGTCGCGCTGGATGTCGAAGGCGTCGTACAGGCGATCGTCGGCGGTGTAGGTGCGCACGCTCAGGCGGTTCTGTTCCACCGCGATGGTCTGGAACAGCTGGGTGTCCTCGGCGCTGCGGTCGGGCTGGGTGTGGGCGCGGTCGTTGAGGCCGTACATCTTCGAGCCGGTCACGGACACCAGATACACCGGGCCGATGGGCTGGTTGGCCTGTTGCGCCTGGCGGGTGGCATCGCGGCCGGCGGCATGGGTCAGGCGGCTGTAGCAATGATCGTGGCCCTGCAGCACCAGGTCGACCTTGTAGCGTTCGAGCAGCGGTTGCCAGGCGGCCTTCAGTTCTTCGGTGTCCTCGGGGCGCGCGCAGGTGTAGATCGGCTGGTGCATGACCACCACGTTCCAGGTCGCCTTGCTGGTCTTCAGGGCGTTTTCCAGCCAGCGGGTCTGGTTCTCCAGCGTGCCGAGGTCGAGCGCCGAGGTGCCGTCCAGCACCACGAAACGCACGCCCTGGTAGTCGCTGACGTAGCTGGTGTCGGCCACGCCCTCGGCGCCGTTGCGCGGTAGGGCGAACTGGGCGGGGAAGTGCTCGCCCAGGGTGCGGCTCTCGCTGCCGTCGGCCAGCAGGGTGTCGATGTACTCATGGTTGCCGGCGGCCACCAGTTGCGGGATGGCGGCGTAGGCCCAGCCGCCGGCCTGGTTCCATTCGCCCCATTCGTCGTCATGGGCCAGCTCGTCGCGCGAGGCGACCAGATCACCGGCGTGCACCACCAGTGCCGGGCGGGAGACGCTGCGCAGTGCCTGGCGAATGGTGCGTGAGGCCACGGCGAGGATGTCGTTCTGGGTATCGCCCAGGTAGATGAAGGTGAACGGCGCGAAGGTCTGCCTGGCGGTGCGGAACTGATGCCACTCGCTCCAGCCGGCGCTGCCCTTGACCCGATAGACATAGGCGGTGTCTGGCGTGAGCTGCTCCAGGCGCATCTGGTGGTAGTTGGAGGGGCCATTTTCGGCGTCCAATCGGCGGGTCTGGCCACTGCGTGGCTGCGCCTTGGCGGTCAACTGCGGGCCGGCCAGCGCCGGGCCGAACTCCAGCTGGGCAGTGCCTTGTTGCAAATCGGTGCGAAAGCTCACGGCCATCTGCGTGGCGGCGTCGGCGCCAGGCGTCAGCACGATGCGGTCGGCCAGGTTACCGGCGGCGTAAGGCTGGCCGGGCGAGTGCGGTACGGGCTGTTGGGCGAAGGCTGGTGAGCAGGTCAGGGCGGTGGCCAGCAACGTGGCCAGCAGCAGGGGGCGATGCATGAGCGGTTTCCTTGGGTAAGGCGGAGGTGCGTTGGGGCGCCAAGGAAACAAAGGCGTATGACGGTTCGGTTACCGTCCGGGGGGTCGATTCGGCTCAGGTGATCGCTGCGCAAACCGGCAAATTTTCAGGCTGATTTAAGCGTCGCCGAGTCAGGCGTTTGTTTGTCGATCCGTAGCCACAGTCCCGCGTGCGGCGCGCCAGCAGCAGAGACTCGCTGCTGCCGGTACCCGTTTCGCGGCCGGATAAAAATGGGGCTGGAGTATCTGTTCCCGGCATGCCGGGGAGGTCAATTCAGCTCAAAACACTCGGTCGACGGCCGTAAAACCATGCTTTCAAGGCTCGAGCCGGCGCCCCTGTCACGCAAGTGCCACAAAGGATTTCTAGCTTTCGCTGCCATTGCCTGGTGTTGCCAGGGTCATCGAACGAGGGAGTCAAGGTGGCAAAGCCATTCCGTCATAGCCGCAATATCGGTTTTCGCGTCAGCCTTCTGACCATCGCCATCAGCGCCGCGCCGGCCTGGGCAGAAGAAGTGATCGAGCGCGTCGAGGTAATCGGCCAGGCCGCCAGCATCGACAAGGCGCTGCGTGAGCAAAAGAGCGCCGACAGCATCAAGAGCGTGGTGCACGCCGACGGCGTCGGCCAGTTGCCGGACGACAACGCCGCCGAAGCCCTGCAGCGCATTCCGGGCCTGTCGGTGGAGCGCGACCAGGGCGAAGGGCGCTTCGTCAGCGTGCGCGGCATCGCCCCGGATCTCAATAGCGTGACCATCAACGGCACCCTGGTGCCGGCACCGGAAAGCGACCGCCGCGCGGTGGCGCTGGACGTGCTGCCCGCCGAGCTTGTGCAGTCGCTGTCGGTGGTCAAGAGCCTGACCCCGGACATGGATGCCAACTCCCTGGGCGGCACCATCGAGGTGGAAAGCCTATCGGCCTTCGACCACGACGGCCTGTTCTACTCCCTGTCCGGCGAAGGCAGTCACGACACCAACGTCAGCAAGAACAGCCCCAAGTTCTCCGGCGCCATCAGCGACCGTTTCAGCCTGGGCGACGGCACCGACAACTTCGGCGTAGCGGCAGCGTTCAGCTGGCAGAAACGCAAGTTCGGCTCGGAGAACGTCGAGACCGGCGGCGCCTGGGATTTCGACGACGGCGCGCGCCTGGAGGAGGTCGAGCAGCGCGACTACGAAATTACCCGTGAGCGCACCGGCTTTGGCCTGAACTTCGACTACCAGCCCGACGATTACTCCAACTATTACCTGCGCACCCTGTACAGCAAGTTCAAGGACACCGAGACGCGCAACGCCGCGGGTGTCGAGTTCGCCGATGCTCAGGCTTCGGGCGAACGCGGCGACGCTGAAGGCTGGCGCGAACTGAAGTCGCGTCAGGACACCCAGGAGATCCAGTCCTATGTAATCGGCGGCGAACGCATGATCGACCTGTGGACCATCAGCGGCCAGGCCGGCTACA
Organism: Pseudomonas sp. UBA6323; assembly: GCF_002439135.1. Classification (NCBI taxonomy): domain Bacteria; kingdom Pseudomonadati; phylum Pseudomonadota; class Gammaproteobacteria; order Pseudomonadales; family Pseudomonadaceae; genus Pseudomonas; species Pseudomonas sp. UBA6323. The sequence continues at coordinate 49,532 of NZ_DJSX01000106.1, forward strand.
GCGAGGCCACTGAGATGGATCCGGGCGGCATCGCCGGGGCGAAGTTCGTCGGCGATTTCACCGATGTCGGCTTCGACGGCACGCGCAAGCCGTACCTGAGCGTGGGCAGCGGGTTCTACGACCCGGCCTCCTTCGAACTCGACGAAGTGGAATGGGAGAAGGTCAGCGGCAAGGACAAGGAAAAGAACATCCGTCTGGACCTGGCCCGCGACTACGACCTCAAAGGCAACGCCGCCCAGGTCAAATTCGGCGGCAAGCTCAGCCGCCGCGACAAGACCAGCGACACCGAGGTGTGGGTCTACGACGACTTCAGCGGCATCGATCTGGGAGGCCTGCAGAGCGGCAACGTCGACTATTCCCTGGGCAACTTCGGCAACGGCATCAGCGCCGGCGCCATCAAGAACCTGATCGGCGGCCTGGATCGCAGCGAGTTCTACGACGAGGAAAATTCGCGCATCAACGACTTCGACATGCGTGAGGACATCAACGCGGCCTACCTGATGAACACCCTGGATGTAGACAATTGGCGCTTCATCGCCGGCCTGCGTTACGAGGGCACCGAGTTCGAAGCCAAGGGCACCGGCCTGCGTGATGGCGTCTACGAGGACAGTCACAGCAAGAACCGCTACGACCACTGGCTGCCTGGGTTGCATGCGCGTTACCAGATTTCGCCGTCAACCGCCGTGCGCGCTGCCTGGACCAACACCGTGGTGCGTCCGACCTTCGGCCAGTTGGCGCCGGGCTTCGCCATCGACGGCGACGACGCCTCGTTCGGCAACCCCGACCTCAAACCGATTGAATCGATGAACCTTGATCTCGGCATCGAGCACTACATGGGCCGTGCCGGCGTGGTCTCGGGCTTCCTGTTCTACAAGGACATCGACAACTTCATCTACAACACCGACCTCGCCGGCAGCGGTATCTGGGCAGATTTCGACGAGGCGCTGAGCTTCGAGAACGGCAGCGGCGCCAAGCTCTATGGCATGGAGCTGGCCTACTCGCAGAAATTCGACTGGCTGCCGGCGCCGTGGAACGGTGTGCTGCTGGGCGCCAACCTGACCCTGAGCAGATCCGACGCGACCATCGAGGGGCAGGGCGCCAAGCGCTCCATCGACCTGCCGAATCAGTCCGACACCGTCGGCAATTTCATGGTCGGCTGGGAAAACGATCGCTTCAACTTTCGCGTCGCGGCCAACTACAAGTCCAGCTACCTGTACGAGATCAGCTCGGTCGAGGACAAGCGCCACGACCTGTACGTCGATGATCAGCTGTTCGTCGATTTCAAGGCCGGCTACTTCATCACCCCCGAACTGCAGCTGACCTTCGAGGCGCAGAACATCACCGACGAGTCCTACTACGTCTACACCGGGCGCCGCAGCTACAACGCCCAGTACGAGGAATACGGCCCGACCTACAAGGTTGGCCTGACCCTTACCCACTTCTGACGGCGGGGTTTTGAACTCCCGCTCCTTAAGCGCCAGGGATTGGCGATTGAAAGATAAAAGCTGCCGGTTGGCTGAATGATTGTTGTAGGAGGGGCTTTAGCCGCGAGCTTTTGCTGCCCGGATAAAAGCTCGCGGCTGAAGCCCCTCCCACATGATCGCCGCCATATCGCAGGCAGTTTTGAAAAATCGCAAACCTGTATCCGGACCCGGAACAAATTTCAGGTCACTGCAACCAGGCAATTGATCCAGGAAATTCTCAATCTATGCGACTGTTCAATCTGTCCCTGCTGGGTCTCTGCGTTGCCTTGGCAGCTTGCCAGGGCAAACAAGCGCAGCAGGCTGTTTCTGTGACACCGGCGCTGACCCTCAGCAAGACGCTTATCGCCAGCGAAAGCACCCAGTGGCTGGCGCCGCTGGCCTTTCTCGCCGACGCCCAGCGCCTGCAGGTGGCGCGCAGCGGTTTGCAGGTAATCGGTGACGACGGCCAGGTGCTCAGCGAGCTGCCGGGCCGCTTCGAAACCCTCGATCACCGTGCCGATGCCGACGGGGTGCTGGTTGCCAGCCTCGACCGCAAACGCCAACAGGCGCTGCTGACGCGCTTCGACTCCGCACAGCAGTGGAGCGCGCCGCGTTATCTGCCGAAAACCCGTTTCGCCATCGAAGGCCTGTGCCTGTACCGCGACAGCGCGCGTAACGACTTTCTGTTCCTGGTGGGCGAAGAGGGCGCCGGCGAGCAGTGGCTGGTGGCCGAGCAGGGCCGCCCACTGGCCCAACCGCACCTAGTACGTGCCCTGAGCCTGCCGCCGGAGAGCGGTTTCTGTCAGGTCGATGACCGCAGCGACAGCCTGTACGTGAATGAAGAAAACGTCGGCCTGTGGCGCTATGACGCCGGCGCCGAAGCGCCGCTGGTGCGTGAGCCGGTGGAGCTGGTCGCGCCCTTCGGCGAGCTGCGCGAGACGGCCGCAGGGATGGCCGTGTTGCCGGATGCGCTGCTGCTGGTCGATGCCGCTGCTGCCAACCTGCACCTGTACCAGCGCAGCGCCTCGCAGTGGCAGCGTGCCGGTGTGCTGAGTCTAGAGGGTCTCGATGAGCCGGAGCAGGTCAGCGCCCGCGCGACGTCGCAGGGCCTCGAACTGCTGCTGGTCGATGATGCTGGCGCACGCAGTGCATCACTGAACTGGACGCCTCAGCGCAGCGAGCCACAGCCGACCATCCCAGTGCTCACGCCCCTGGTACAGACCGATGGCGTGCCCAGCCTTGGCGATGCGGCGGACGACCCGGCGATCTGGATCGACCGCGTGCACCCCGAACGCAGCCGCGTGCTGGGCACCGACAAGAAAGGCGGCCTGCTCGCCTACGACCTGGCCGGCAAGCAGGTGCAGAGCCTGCGCGTCGGCCGCCTGAACAATGTCGATGTGCGCTCCGGCTTCCAGTTGGGCGAGCGCCAGGTGGATCTGGCCGTGGCCAGCAACCGCGATCACAACAGCCTGCACCTGTTCGCCATCGACCCGGCCAGCGGCGTGCTCGCCGACATCGGCCAGATCGCCACGCCGCTGGAGGAAATCTACGGCCTGTGCCTGTTCAAGGATCGCCAGGGCGCCATCCATGCCATCGCCAACGACAAGGACGGCAGTTTCCTGCAGTACCGCCTGGGCAGCGTGAATGGCAAGGCCAGCGGCCAGCTGGTGCGTCGCTTCAAGACCGAGACCCAGCCCGAGGGCTGCGTGGCCGACGACCGCAACGAGCGGCTGTATATCGGTGAGGAAGACGTTGCGGTGTGGGCGCTGGATGCGCGCGCCGAGGCGCTGACCACTTTAGAGCAGGTGATCGCCGTCGGTGGCCCGGTCAAGGACGACATCGAGGGGCTGGCGCTCTACCACGGCAAGCAGCGCGACTACCTGGTGATCTCCAGCCAGGGCAACGACAGCTACGTGGTGGTCGAGGCGCAGGCGCCGTACCGGCTGCGCGGCAGTTTTCGCATCGGCCTGAACGCCGAGCTGGGTATCGACGGCGCATCGGAGACCGATGGCCTGGACCTCACCTCAGCCAACCTCGGCGGGCCCTGGAGCGCCGGCCTGCTGGTGGTGCAGGACGGCCGCAAGCGCATGCCCGAAGGCAACCAGAACTACAAATACGTGCCCTGGACGGCGGTCGCCGCTGCGCTGGGCCTGGAGTGAGACGAACGGCGTTGCGCCTGTCATCAGTGCGCAACGTGCTGGTCTTCCAATGTGAGCCCTGGGGCTCGAGCAATTGAAGGAAATCCGTGATGCAGAACCAAGCCCACCTCGAACACATGACCGTCTGGGGCCTGATCGCCGAAGCCAGCATCGTCGTGCAGGCCGTGATGCTCTGCCTGGTGCTGGCCTCGCTGGTCAGCTGGTACCTGATCGTCCAGCGCGGCTCCGTGCTGCGGCGCAGTGAGCAGTTGGCCAAGGCCTTTCTCAAGCGCTTTCGTACCGACGAGATCGGTGGCCTGTACCGCGAAGGTAGCCAGCAGGAGCTGCCGGCCGATGCCGCCCTGCAACGTATCTTCCTGGCCGGCTACCAGAGCTTCAGCCAGTTACAGCCCCATGCCGGCAACAGCCCGGAAACCGTGCTCGACGGTGTCGAGCGCAGCCTGGCGGTGGCCATCGCTGAGCAGGAAGAACGCCTGGAGAAGGGTCTGCCGTTCCTCGCTACGGTCGGCTCGGTGAGCCCCTACATCGGCCTGTTCGGCACCGTGTGGGGGATCATGAATTCCTTCCTGGGCCTATCCCAGGTGCAGCAGGCCACATTGTCCACCGTAGCCCCGGGCATCGCCGAAGCGCTGATCGCCACCGCCATCGGCCTGTTCGCGGCGATTCCCGCGGTGATGGCCTACAACCGCTTCTCGGCACGTAGCCAGACGCTGATCGCCCGCTACTACGCCTTCGGCAACGAGTTGCAAGGGCGCCTGCACCGCCGTCTGAACGGCACGGCGCCGAGCATGGCCGCGGCAGCCTGAGGAGGAGAGCGCAATGCTGGTTCGACCGAAGCACAAGCACGGCCTGAAGGCCGAGATGAACGTGGTGCCCTACATCGACGTGATGCTGGTG